>JBMZDS010000173.1:0-3591 GCA_049614465.1 Chitinophagales bacterium | reverse complement strand
AAAGCAATATCACGCTTTTTATGATAACGCATGATAGATATTTTCTAGAAAATGTCTGTGACAAAATCATCGAACTTGAAAACGGATTACTCTACACATACACCGGCAATTATTCCCAATACGTAGAGAAAAAAGAGGCAAGATTAGAAAATGAAGCGGCAAGTGTATCCAAAGCTAAAAATCTCATGCGTACCGAATTGGAATGGATGCGTAGACAACCCAAGGCAAGAGGTACAAAATCAAAAGCGAGAATCGAATCTTTCTACGAACTAAAGAAAAAAGCAACTGCCAAAGTCGGACAAAAAGAAGTTGAACTGCACATTAATCCTGAACGACTGGGAAGCAAAATCCTTGAACTGCACAATATCTCAAAATCCTTTGGTGAAAAAGTTTTATTCAAAAATGTAGAGTACAAATTTCAACGCTATGACAAAGTTGGTATTATAGGACCTAATGGTTCTGGAAAATCTACTTTCCTAAAAACACTCATAGGCGAGCTACAACCAGATAAAGGAAAAGTCGTCTTAGGTGAAACCGTAAAATTTGGCATATACAATCAAAATGGTCTAGATATCAAAGAGGGAATGCGATTGATAGAAGTCGTTAGAGAATTTGGTGAGTACATCCCGCTCAAAGGTGGTGGCAAAATAACTGCATCACAATTGCTAGAGCGATTTTTATTTCCAAAGCATCAACACTTTGTATATGTGTCAAAACTGAGTGGTGGTGAGCGTAGAAGATTATATTTACTGACTGTATTGATTCAAAATCCTAATTTCTTGATTCTCGATGAGCCAACTAATGATTTAGATATTTTGACATTAAATGTTTTGGAAGATTTCTTGGCAGAATTTTCAGGTTGTTTGCTTATCGTATCGCACGATAGATATTTTATGGATAAACTAGTCGAGCATGTTTTCGTCTTTGGTGAAAATGGAGAAATTGCTGATTTCCCAGGCAATTATACTCAATATCGAAATGAAGTACTAGCAAATAAGGCTACTCCTTCTAATAAAAAAGAAAAAGTAAGTCAAGAAACGTCTACAGTAACTGAAGAAAGAAAACTTAGCTATGAAGAGCGTAAACAATATAATCGACTAGAAAAAGAAATAGAAAAACTCGAAGCCAAAAAAGTCAAAATTCATGAACAAATGGCTGAAGTGATTAATGATTTTGAAAAACTCAATGAACTTAACGCTGAACTCAAAAATATAGATGTGCAGATAGATGAAAAGTCGGAAAAATGGTTGGAGTTGTCAGAGTTTGCATAAAAACCTATTTTTCGCAAACACAACGCACTGAAAATTTTCGTTTTTTAAATTTTCTAACAAAATGTATGTGATGGTCATGAAAATGAAAAGTAAACAATGTCTCTGTTAAATGTAAATGATAAGGAATATAAGTATCTCTTTCTAATTCAAACCAAATATTAAGTTGTGTCCCTTTTCGCTTATATCTCTTTCCTTGTATCCACCCAGCGTATTGCGGATTGAAAAAAGAAAAATCAGCAGCAGTCAAGTATACATAATCTTTAGCTCCCTCTAAATATTCTTCACGAATTTCAGCATTTTCAAGTAAAACAGTTTTTAAGCTATCAAAATCATCCAAGTTAGGTAATCGCCACCCTTCTGGACATGCTATCTTTGCTTCCTCTTTTGAATAATACCTTCCGAACTCCCAATAATTTTCTTTATCATTCTTATAGTAGGAAGATGCAGGTGTTTCGTATCGTAAGTTATCTATCATCCATAATACACCATTGATTTTTTTTATCTTATAAGTTTCGTCATCACGCGAATCAATAAATGTAGTATCATTTTGAGCATATAGTATGCTGCCAAATACTAAAAAAATAAATTGAAGTAAAACTTTCATTGGATGAATTTAACACTAATATATCGATAGTTTATTGTTTATTAAAATTGCATTACAAAAAACCTATCTTCGCCATTCAACGAAAAAATAAAAGCATGCGCACTATATACGAAAAATACGCTAACCTCCTTACTCACTATTGTCTTGAAGTAACAAAAGGAGATAGAGTTTATATAAAATCAACTTATCTAGCAGAGCCGTTATTACAAGAATTGATAAAAGCGATAAATATAGCTGGCGGACATCCTCATATAGATCTAGAGATACAAGAGCAGAGCAAAATAATGATAGAAAGCAGCGAAAAGCATCAGCTTGAGTATGTCAATCCGCTACAAGAATTAGCAATGAAACAATTTGACTGTTACTTGGTCATCAGAGCGCCTTTCAATCTCAAAGAAGCACAAGGACTAGACCCTGAGAAAAGAAAAATAGCAGGAGCAGCCCGCAAACCTATGATGAAAACATATATGGAGCGTACTGGTAATCGCTCACTCCGTAGAAGTCTTTGTCAGTTTCCTACGCAAGCATCTGCACAGAACGCTGGCATGAGTCTTAGAGAATATCAAGATTTTGTATTTCAGTCATGTTATCTTTTTGATGAAGACCCAATCGCTTCATGGAAAAAAGTGGGCGAAAGACAACAAACAATTGTAGACCATCTGAATCAATGCAAGCATGTACATTACAAAGGAAAAGATATAGATATAGAATTTTCTTGTGAGAATCGTATTTGGATGAATTCTGATGGAAAAACTAATATGCCTAGTGGGGAAGTCTATACCGCTCCAGTAGAAAACTCTGTCAATGGGAAAGTGCGTTTTTCGCATCCAAGCATCTATATGGGCACAGAAGTAGAAGATATACAATTGGAGGTGAAAGATGGAGAAGTCGTAAAATGGACAGCCAAAAGAGGACAAGATTTCTTGGACAAAATGATGGATATCAAAGGTGCTCGTGTATTTGGCGAAGCGGCTGTAGGCACAAATTTCAATATCAATCGATTTACAAAAAATATCCTTTTTGATGAAAAAATAGGAGGGACGATACACATGGCAGTTGGACAAGGCTATCATCAATGTGGGGGCAAAAATGACTCAGCAATACACTGGGACATGATAGCAGATATGACCAATGGAGGAGAGATCTTTGCAGATGGAAAAAAAGTATACGAAAACGGAGAATTTCTTATCTAAAACTTTAAATGAAATCGTAGAGAAAACTAAAGAGATTGACCTTAAGGTAAAATGCGTTAAGAAAATAAGAGTCAAAGCATGAATAACTAAAGATAACATAAAAAGAAGCATATAAGAAATAGTAAGCACAGCAATTTTTTTCCTAAAAATGCAAACGAAATTGCTTATTTTATTTCTTAATCGCTTTGAGGAATATTTTTAGTGTTTTCCCTTACAGTCTTGATTTTTTTGTTTCGTTTTTGTATCAAGACAAAAATGAAAAAGCAACCATAAACAGAATTTCTTTTCAACTAATGGTAGTTTTCATGAATAAAAATTAATAAAGCTAATACATGAGTGTCTTATTCACTTTTTTGAAATTTTTTGTAGTAGGAGGAATGGGCTTTGGTTTAGACTTAGCATCAACTTGGCTATTCAAAGAAAAAATGAAATTACAAAAATATGTCGCTAATAGTTTCGGCTTTTTTGTAGGAATTGTATTTCGTTTTGTCATGAATAAATTTTGGGCATTTCAAGATGAAAG
>JBMZDS010000172.1:0-3598 GCA_049614465.1 Chitinophagales bacterium | reverse complement strand
GGACCTCCTTGTGTGCCAGGAAAAACTCCCGAGTCCAACAATGATGACATTTTTCTGATTTCTCCTTTCATTGTTTTTTTACCAAAAGGATTAGGAAAGTCTTTTCCCATCAAAATCACTCCACCTCTAGGGCCTCTCAATGTCTTATGTGTAGTACTCGTCACAATATGACAATGAGGGACAGGATTACTGTGCTCTCCAGCAGCTACCAATCCGGCAAAATGCGAAATATCTCCTAACAAAAGTGCACCTACTTTATCCGCTATTGCTCTAAATCTAGGAAAATCCCAATCTCTAGCATAAGCACTTGCTCCACAGATAATCAATTTTGGCTTTTCTGCTAAAGCCGTAGCTTCTACCTTGTCCATATCTATACGACCTGTACTTTCTTCTACTCCGTAAAAAGATGTTTTGTAGAGTTTTCCAGAAAAATTGACAGGCGATCCATGTGTCAAGTGACCTCCATGTGATAAGTCAAATCCCAAAATTTTGTCTCCTGCATCAAGGCAAGCGAGCATTACAGCAGCATTCGCCTGTGCACCAGAATGAGGCTGTACATTACACCATTCTGCACCGAAAATTTGCTTCAATCTTTCTCTTGCAATATCTTCTACTTTATCCACCACTTCACAACCACCATAGTATCTTTTATTCGGTAATCCTTCAGCATATTTGTTGGTCAAGCAACTGCCCATAGCATCCATTACTTGTTGGCTAGTAAAGTTTTCAGAAGCGATAAGCTCAACGCCTTCTTGTTGTCTATGTAATTCCTGTCCTATTAGGTCAAATATTTGCGTATCTTTTTGCATAAAGTGGAGATTTTGGGCAAATATAATTGATTGTGTTTATCATCAGTGTATTTCTAAAAACATTGTTATTCACGATTGAGGAAAAGTCAAAATGATATTACTATTTTCGTAGCATGATTACAGTAGAAACAGAATTTACAAGAGAAGACATTAAAAATGCCATCGAACTCCATTACAATCACAAGTTTCCTATCAAGAGCAAACTAATGTTAATCGTAGGTTTTTTAATGGTCGTTGCAGGTTTATCTATGACTTTTATGGGCTGGCCAGTAGAGCAGCCTTACCTCAAGTTCCTCTTTGTAGGAATAGGCATCTTTTATATTGGTTATTATTTCTACAGAAAAAAACAAATGCTTGATAGAGCTGCCAAAAATTCTTCTCTTGTTGCAAAGCATAAAATATCTGTCAGTGAAAATTCAGTTTCTTTCCTTGGAGAAAAAGGGAAATCTGAGAAAAAATGGGCAGAAATTGAAGATAAAGCAGTTGATGAAAAGACAATCTTATTATATTTCACAGTAGACCAATTCTATATTCTGCCGAAACGAATGTACAATGCAGACGAACTAAAAACAGTAGAAGATACTATAGCTAAAAATATGTCATAATGAAAAATAGAGTTTGTGAATTGTTCGGAATAGAAAAACCTATCATACAAGCAGGCATGATATGGTGCAGTGGATGGGAACTAGCATCTGCGGTAAGTAATGCAGGAGGATTGGGTATACTTGGGGCAGGCTCTATGTATCCTGAAGTTTTGCGCGAGCAAATCAAGAAATGTAAAGCAGCAACAGACAAACCATTTGCAATCAATTTGCCATTGCTTTATCCTGACATAGACCAACATATTCAAACGATTATTGACCAAAAAGTACCGATTGTTTTCACTTCAGCAGGAAATCCGAAGACTTGGACGAGTATTTTGAAAGAAAAAGGGATAAAAGTCGTTCATGTAGTATCAAGTGTCAAGTTTGCTGTGAAATGTGAAACGGCTGGAGTTGATGCTATCGTAGCAGAAGGCTTTGAAGCTGGCGGACATAACGGACGAGAAGAAACAACTACTTTATGTTTGATTCCTGCAGTTAGAAAAGCGATAAATATTCCACTCATCGCAGCAGGAGGAATTGGCTGTGGCAAAAGTATGTTAGCCACTATGGCATTGGGTGCAGAAGCCGTACAGATAGGTTCAAGATTTGTAGCAAGTGAGGAGAGTTCTGCGCACATTTCTTTCAAAGAAAAAATTGTAGAAGCAAAAGAAGGTGATACAGAATTAAGTTTGAAACAATTGACGCCTGTTCGTTTGTTGAAGAATGATTTTTACAATACTGTGAAAGAGGCCGAAGCAAGAAACGCTACTTTAGATGAGTTAAAAGAAATACTAGGAAGAGGTAGAGCCAAAAAAGGAATGTTTGAAGGTGATATACAAGATGGCGAACTCGAAATAGGACAAATAGCAGGCAATATAAATGAAATAAAGCCAGCAGCTACAATCGTAGAAGAAATATGGAGAGATTTTTTAATCGAAAAAGAAGAGTTATCAAGAAGATTTTGAAAAAAATAATTCTTGTTATCATCTTTTTTGTTGCTGTTTTTAATTTATCTGCCCAGCAAATCACGATACAAGATAAAGAAACGAAAGAAGCTCTTCCTTTTGTCACTATCTCAAATTCAAGCGATCAATCATTTGCAATAACAGATGAAAACGGGAAAGTGGATATAAGTCATTTGCAAAATGCAATTACACTTGAAATTCAAAATCTAGGTTATGAGATTTTGACAACATCATACTCCGAAATCATTGCCAATCAACTTATTATTTCGCTAGAAAAATCGACTTTTTCGTTAGGAGAAATCACAGTATCTGCTACACGATGGCAGCAAGAAATAAATGATAATACCGCTAAAGTTTCTAGTATTTCTCAGCAAGAAGTCGCATTGCAGAATCCACAGACTTCTGCTGATATGCTAGGCAAAACAGGCGAAGTTTATATTCAAAAAAGTCAGCAAGGTGGAGGAAGTCCTATGATAAGGGGGTTTGCCGCTAATAGATTGCTTTACACTGTAGATGGTGTTCGTATGAATACCGCTATTTTTCGTAGTGGAAACATCCAAAACGTGATTTCACTTGATGCTTTTACTATGGAAAATACAGAAGTATATTTTGGAGCAAGTTCCGTTATTTATGGAAGCGATGCTATAGGTGGAGTGATGAGTTTTCAGACTTTAAAACCCACATTTTCTACAAACAGTGATATTTACACAAAAGGAAGTACTACAATTCGATATGCTACTGCTAATCAAGAAAAAACAGGGCATTTTGATTTGAATATGGGCTGGAAAAAATGGGCTTCTGTTACGAGTTTTAGTTACAATGATTTTGGCGATTTGCGTATGGGAAAAAATGGCGCAGACGATTATCTCAATCCTTATGTTGTAGAAAGAATAAACAATCGAGATACAATTTTATCGAATGAAAATCCTTTAGTGCAAAATCCATCGGGATATACGCAGCTCAATATCATGCAAAAATTGCGTTTTTCGCCAAATGACAAATGGGATTTTCAGTATGGATTTCATTTTTCAGAAACGTCCGAATATGGACGATATGATAGACATATTCTCTACAAAAATGAGTTGCCTAGATACGGACAATGGGATTATGGACCACAAAAGTGGATGATAAACAATCTGACCATTAATCATCACGGAATGAATCCCGCTTATGATGATTTTGCATTGCGTATCGCTCATCAATCTTTTGAAGAAAGTAGAATCAGTAGAGACATTAATGA
>JBMZDS010000171.1:0-3642 GCA_049614465.1 Chitinophagales bacterium | reverse complement strand
CTTATTCTTCTTTTGCATCTTTTTGACAATGTCTTCCAGTTTTTCGTATTCATTGATACGAATAAGCGAATTGAAAAGATAGCTATAGTAATATATATTACCCGTATTGTCTTTCCATAGTTCTTCATATAATTGAGCAGCTTTTTCGTAGTCAGCTTTGTTGTAATACTGACGTGCAAGAGCTTCTGTCTTATCTGCTTGCGCAAAAAGAAGTGAATTGGTGAAAATAAAAAATATGAAAAGTAATTTCTTCATGTAGCTAAATATCTAAACGTAAAGCTACAAAGATTATTCTTCCTCTGGAAAATCGGTCTTGAATACTCTGTCCCAGATTTTTGATGTAAACCCAAATCCTGCATCAGGTTCTTTGTAGTGATGCTTCATGTGGTGTTCTTTTATCATGGCGAAATACTTATTTTTCGAAGTGCCGTGATGAGAAAAGTAATGCATCATATCGTAAAACAAATAAGCTCCAACAAAGCCCACAAAAAATGCACTATGAAATTCGATAATTCCTAGAGGCAACATCAAACCATAAAATCCCCAAAAGAAAATTACAGCTAGAGGAATGCTCACAGGAGGAGGCATCACTAAACGCAACGAATCTTGAGGAAAATCATGATGAATGCCATGAAAAGTATAGTGTATCTTTTTTGCCCATTCTGCTTTAGGATGTCCATGAAATATATAGCGATGAATCAAGTATTCTGCAATAGTCCAAATGAATATCCCGACTAAAACACTCAATGAAAATGCTAAAATAGAATTGTCCGAAATCGCAAATGCACGATAAGCGTAATATCCTATCACGGGTAAAAAAATCAGTAAAGGCACCCAGTATGGCACACGTGAAAAGAAATCCAAAAATCGATTTTCGAACATCTTTGGAGACTCATCTTTTGTGCTTACAAACAATTTTTTAGCCATGGCTAATATTTTTAATTGACGGCAAAGATAAAGCTATTCAATGAAGTTGTCTAAAATTTTTCAATAGAACTATAATTCTACATTGAGTATCGCTCGAATAGGAATAGAGCGGTTTGCTTTAAAATTGACGTATTTCTCTGACACAGCCCATATTGTAGTGTGTACTGTCATTATTTCTTGTGCTGCAGTTTTAAAACTTACTTTTACCTTGTTGTGCGCTCCATTGCCTAGCAACATAGCTTGTCTCAATAAAGATTGGCGTTCTTTTTTGCTTGCAGGTGTGTTGAGTACTTCTTCTTGTATGAATTCTACTTCTCCTAGCTGTTCTTTTTCTATCATTACTGTTTCCATATCTTGTTGTTTTTAAGGTGTTGTACTTGGGTATACGTGAAAAGCACTATTAAGGTATCATTTTTTGACGAAAAAATCAAAAAAACGAACACTTTCTTACATAAATCATTGATTATTAATTGTTTATTATTGTGAAAAAGATTTTTACATCGAAAAAAAAGCGAATCAATAACATTTCTTTATTTCAATAAAAAATGTTACATTTGCAGCCGATAATGGATATATGAAGAGAAGAGGGGGCTATTGTCCCCTCTTTTTATGCAGCTATAATCAATGCAAGAACTAATAGACAAAATAGAAAAGTGGGCAACGCCAAAACTAGAAGAAGAAGGGCTTTTTCTAGTTGACATTGTGGTAAGTACAAGTCATAAGATACAAGTATTTGTAGACGCAGATGACAAAGTTCATATTGATAAATGTGTTGCAGTAAGTAGATATCTTGAAAAATATCTAGATGAGGATGATGTTGTACCTGAAAAATACACACTAGAAGTTTCTTCTGCAGGAATGAGCAATCCATTAAAATTGCCTAGACAGTATAAGAAAAGAATAGGTCAGTTATTTAAAATCACTTTTTGGGATGGAGATGTGATAGGCGCAAAACTCTTAGAAGTAGATGAAGAGCAAATAGTAGTCAATCAAACTACGCTTCCCGAAAAAGGAAAAAAAGGGCAGCGACCAAAGAAAAAAGTAAAAGAAGAAGACAATATTTTAACTATAGCATATAAAGACATAAAAAAAGCTATTCTACACATTAATTTTTAGAAACAATGAACAGTATAGAATTAATAGATTCGTTTGCAGAGTTTAAAGATTTGAAAAATATCGACAGACCTACAATGATGAGGGTTTTAGAAGATGTATTCAAAACTATGTTGAAGAAAAAGTATGGCAATGCCGACAACTTTGACGTTATCGTAAATACAGACAAAGGTGACCTTGAAATCTGGCGTACAAGAGAAATCGTACAAGATGGAGATGTAGAAGATGAGCTAGAGCAGATAAGTATCAGTGACGCACTCAAGAAAGATGAAGACTATGAAGTAGGAGAAGAGTGCTATGAAGAGGTGAAAATAGAACGTTTTGGTCGTAGAGCTGTATTGGCTGCACGTCAGACATTGATATCAAGAATACTAGAACTCGAAAAAGACGAAATATATAGAAAGTATAAAGATCGTGTAGGAGAAATTGTTTCTGGAGAGGTTTATCAAGTATGGAAGAAAGAAATTCTTTTGTTAGATGATGAAGGTAATGAATTGCTTTTACCAAAATCAGAACAAATTCGTCAAGATTTTTTCAAAAAAGGAGAATCTGTAAGAGCTGTTATTAAAAAAGTAGAATTGAAAAACAATAATCCGTTTATCATTCTTTCTCGTACTGATAATGCATTCTTGGCAAAATTATTGGAGCTAGAAGTACCAGAGATATTTGATGGATTGATTACCATAAAGAAAATCGTACGTGAGCCAGGAGAAAAAGCAAAAGTAGCGGTAGAATCTTATGATGATCGTATAGATCCTGTAGGAGCTTGTGTAGGAATGAAAGGTTCTCGTATTCACGGTATTGTACGTGAGTTGAAAAACGAAAATATAGATATCCTTAACTATACAGACAATCTAAAGTTAATGGCGCAAAGAGCACTTTCGCCAGCTAAGATAGTCTCTATGGAAGTGATAGAAGAAGATCAGAAAATAGCTGTTTACCTTAAGCCAGACCAAGTATCATTGGCGATAGGTAAGAGAGGGATGAATATCAAATTGGCAGGTCGTATGGTCGGTTATGAGATAGAAGTGTATAGAGATACGGATGAAGAAATAGATGATGTGAGTTTAGATGAATTCTCTGATGAAATAGATCAGTGGATGATAGATGAGCTTAAAAGTATCGGTTGTGATACAGCACGTAGTGTCCTTACTCTTGAAGTAGCTGAGCTAGTAAGGAGAACTGACTTAGAAGAAGAATCTATCGAAGACATTATGAGTGTCTTGCGTAGCGAATTTGAAGAATAGTAATACTTTTCTTCGTATATTAAAGACCAATGGTGATTATGTCTCAAAACTTTTTACAATAAAATATAAAAGAAGAAAACCATTATATGGCAGAATATAAACCAGTAAGACTGATAAAAGCAGCGAAAACTTTCAATGTAGGTACAAGTACCATCACAGATTTTTTGCGTAGCAAGGGCTTTGACGTAGATGACAAGCCAACTGCAAAGTTGGATGCAGATATGTATGGCGTATTGTTAAAAGAATTTGGCGATGCAAAAATGCTGAAAGAGGAAGCTGAAGCGATACAATTGGGCTCAAAGAACAAGAATGTCAAGTTAGAAATAACAGATGACGGTTCTACTAAAACAGTAGA
>JBMZDS010000170.1:0-3643 GCA_049614465.1 Chitinophagales bacterium | reverse complement strand
GGAGGAAGCTCTTCGCAGACTCAATATACCATACAAGATTTATGGAGGACTTTCTTTTTATCAAAGAAAAGAAATAAAAGACCTAATAGGCTATCTAAAACTAGTAGTAAATCCTAGAGAAGAAGAATCTCTACGTAGAGTCATCAATTACCCAAAAAGAGGAATAGGAAATACTACAATAGCAAAAATTGCTCTTATTGCTAATGAGGAAGAAAAAACAATGTGGCAAATCATGGAAAATATTCATGAGCAAAATCTGCCCGCTCGCGCCAAGACTTTGATAGAAGATTTTGTAGTCATGGTGAAGAGTTTTCAACTGATGCTACAAGAAAAAAACGCTTATGATGTAGCTTTTCACATTGCTAAAACAACTAGAATACTAGGCGAACTATATGCGGATAAAACAATAGAAGGTATTAGTCGCTATGAAAACATACAAGAATTACTCAATGGCATCAAAGAGTTTTCGGTAGAAGATGTAGTAGAGGAGGGAGAAGAAGGTAATGAGGATAGAAGTCTAGGTGCATATCTTCAAAACATCACACTACTCACCGACCAAGATAAAAATGATGAAGACATGGAATCTGTCAAAATGATGACTGTTCATGCTGCCAAAGGGTTAGAGTTTCCTGTTGTGTTTGTAGTTGGTTTGGAAGAAAATCTATTTCCATCAGCTATGTCTATGTACACTCGTGAAGATCTAGAAGAAGAACGAAGACTTTTTTATGTAGCAATCACAAGAGCAGAAAGTCATTTATATATTTCATTTGCCAATACACGCTATAAATTTGGTTCTTTACAATTTTGTGAGCCAAGTCGTTTTTTGAGAGAATTACCAAAAGAAACTATTCAGTTTTTTGGACAAAAAGAAAGCAAACCAAGTTCTTCAACGTCTAGTACTCCAACAAGAAAAAGCGAGTCTGGTTTAAATTTGACTCGAAAGCCACAAAAAACAACTTTAATTCGCAAGAAAAGTACAGGAAGCATGCCTTCGATGAAAAATTTTAAAGCGAGTGATAATAATCTCCTACAAGAAGGAATGGAAGTTATCCATCAAAAATTTGGCAAGGGAAAGATCAAAACCATTTCAGGTACAAATATCACCAACAAAATGGCAATGATCAGCTTTGAAGCAGTAGGTGAACGAAAACTAATGCTCAAGTTTGCAAAGTTGCAAATAGTATAAAGAAGTTGTTTAAAGTTTAAGCTATAAATAAAAAAGCCTGTTCATTATGAACAGGCTTTACTTTGATTAACTATATGTTTATAGTAGTAATCCACTTACAACTTGCAATACTACTCCAACAGCGATTCCAATAAGAGCTAATTTACCTGCTTCTTTTGCTAAAGGCTCATTCTCATCTTTTTTCGTAAAATAAAGATAACCACCGTAAATAGGGATTAAAAAACATCCTACTTTTTGTAATGTAGATAATTCTTCTCCTGATTGTTGTATTTCTTCTGACATAATTATTGAGTTTTTTGATTTAATAATGGATAAATGTATACAATTTGTCACAAAAAAGCAAGATTCATGCAATTTTCATGTAAACATTTGTTAAAAAGGCAATAAATTCTTACATTGGTAATCACATTCTACTAAAATAATTGCTTATGAAACGAATTTATGTACTATTGCTCTTGATGACTGCTTTTATTTTTAGTGCTTTTATGTCCGAAGAAGACTACTGTGCTGCACAAGACGAAGAACAAGGAAAAAGTGGAAGTCTTACTTGTGCTACTTGCCATACACTAGACATCAATGATGTGATAGTAGATGAAGATGGTAAAGATGAAGAAGAGTTAGACGAAGATGAAGATGGCAAACCAGATAAAATTATATTTAGCGTAGATGTATCTAATTTCAACGGACTAGTACAATTGGCTGTTGATGCACAAAATGTAAGTATCAAAGGACAGGATGAATTGATAAAAGGAGATGTAGGTATTTTATTTGAAGCAGTACAATATGCTTATGATGCTAATCAGAAAGGAAAAAAAGAAGAAAACATTGAATTAGTTTATCATTACCCTGAAAACTTTGTAGAACCTACTGTAATCACTTTGCAAGGAGTTGTGGCTGATGGTGATGGAACTACAGCAGGCGACTATTCATTCAAAAAAGAATTGACGATTTTCCCTCCAAAAGTGGACTTTTCGATATTGCCTTCTGTTGCAAGTACATACATTGAACTCAACGAACTTAATGAAGGGAGCAATATATCAATCATCAACATCATTGGGAAAACTGTACTCAACACAAAACTCGATGCTTCAAAGAAGATAGAAGTAAGTCACCTTGAAAAAGGTTCGTACTTTTTAGTGACAGGATATGGATACAATCAACAAACGCAACAATTTGTTGTAAGTAAGTAATCCTTAATCATTGACCAATCCCGTATTGCCTTTAACGATATTATAGGTGTTCGTTTTTACAATTTGTGATGCATCCATGACCATTTGCATATCACTAGGAAATTGGATAAATCCACCTCCAATTATTTTTTTAGACTCAGCACTTAATGCATTTTTATTGCCATCATAGGTAGCATAGAAGTTTTTGAACACAAGTGCTTCTTGATATGGAAATGTTTGAAATACTTGTCCATTACTTCTTTTGAACTCAACAGTACCATTTAGTGTGCCTACTTTCGTCTGTTCCGTACGGTATACATTCGCATGAATGTCTATATACTTAGGTTCTGTGACATCATTGCCAAGCGTGTCTTTTGCCACATTACCATTTTCATCCAAAACATACTGTGTACCATCTTGTATCTGTTTTGTATCTGTATATTGATTTTGCAACAATTGTTCTGGTCCTATATCTATATTGTTGATATGTACTTCTATAAAATAGTCAAATTCAGTTCTTGACGAACCATCTTGCGTATATTTTGTCCATGTAGTATTGAAAGTCGTTTCATCATATTCCGAAAGATTATTCATGAATTCTTGTGGAATTATCATCTGTGTATGCTGAGAGTATCCTATCAAAATATGATTTTGTCCTGCATTGAAAGAAGCATCACGCATAGCATCTATGTCTCTAAAATCAGTAAAATATGTTTTTACCTTTTGGAAGTTATCAAAAGCCAATCTAGCATCATACTTATTGCCTGTAGCAAGTAGTTGTTCTCCTTTTACATAAAGATATTCAGCTGCTTTAGTTTTTGTATCTGCCAGCTCCTGATCTATATCTATCAGTTCAATATCAGCATAGCGAAATTCTTTTTCAATAAACAAAGGCAGGACTGGCTTGACCACTTTTTGATATTCGTCTAGCTGGCTGTACAATCTATATATTTCTTCCCATGACTCTGGCTGTCCTTCTACTTTAAGCTGCTTTACTCTATCCAAAATGCGGATTTGTTCTATTTTCCATGCTTGCTCTAGCGCAAGGATATGTTTATCTGCCTTCTTTGGATTCTTCTTTAACTTGTCTGCTGCTTCATGTATTGCCATTGTATAGTTGCCATTTTGCAAATAAGTCTTTGCAGAAGAACAAGCCATCAACAGTAGTGTCAGTGTCATTATGTAAAATACCTTTTTCATAATCTTGGGTTTATTAGGATATAGTGACAAAATAATGCCAAAATTGTCGTAACAAAGTTAAGACTTTGTTAAACGCTTCTACAATTAT
>JBMZDS010000169.1:0-3677 GCA_049614465.1 Chitinophagales bacterium | reverse complement strand
ATAGATTGTGCATCAAACTGCTCTACATCGAAATACATGTCTTTAGTCGGAATAAATTTTCCATCTAAAGTATTTAATTCAAAATTTAGTGATTGACTAGAATCAACAAGCAATAAATCTTCTTGATAGAATGTCTTGTATTCTTTTAGTTCGACTTGTGTTATTTGAGCACCTTTACTACTGATTTCTACGCTGAGCAAATCATTCTCTAACGTGTATGTTTCTTCTTTACCAAAAGCTCCTTGATAAAAATCGCCATAGACATCTTTTGCTTTAATTTCTTGTGTCGAAACAATACTGTCTACTACATGTATAAGCTCTGTAGAATCGTTGATTATAATTGGATTCGAGATAACCTCTGCAACTTCGGTAGACTCTTCTACAGTATCTGCTATTTCTTCTGTGAGATTTTCATCTTCATTAGTTTCGACTGGAGTATTACTGGCTCTATTATAGATGTAGAGCATAATGATAAGCGATATGAGTAATACGCCTATTAGGGTGTTTTTGTTATTCTTTTGCATAGCAATTTTCTAAATTGGCTGCAAATATACGGATTTGAAAAATGTAAATAGCTTACAAACTGTTAATTGCTAACAATTTTTAAGAGATGCTGCTACAAAATGGACAAACAAAGGATGTGGCTCTGCTACTGTACTCTTATATTCTGGGTGAAATTGTACACCTATGAAAAAAGGGTGTGTAGAGATTTCAACTATTTCTACTAGATTGTTGGAAGTATTTTTTCCTGTAGCTTTCATGCCATTGCTTTCAAAGCTAGTAAGGTATTCATTGTTGAATTCATAACGGTGACGATGGCGTTCTTTTATTTCGTCACTATTATATATTGTATGGGCTAGGGTATTATTTTCAATAGTACAATCATAATTGCCTAAGCGCATAGTACCACCTTTTGTTGTGATGTTTTTTTGCTCAGCCATCAGATTGATGACAGGATGAGTTGTCGTTTCGTTCATTTCAAGAGAATGAGCATCTGTATGTCCTAGTACATTTCGAGCAAATTCAATAACTGCACATTGCATGCCTAAGCAAATGCCGAAAAATGGAATGTTATTTTCTCTAGCGAATTGTATCGCTTTTATTTTTCCTTCGATGCCTCTATCTCCAAATCCTGGAGCGACAAGTAATCCTTGTAAATGTCCTAGCTTTTCTGCTAAATTATCATTTTCCAGTTCTGCAGAATAAACGGATTCTATTTCTACTTTACAGCCATTGGCAACACCTGCGTGCTTGAATGCTTCATTGATAGAAATATATGCGTCTTGTAGTTCTACATATTTCCCTATCAATCCTATTTTGACTGTTTTTGTAGGATTGTTGAGTTTTGTGATATAGTTTTTCCAATTACTTATATCAGGCTCTCCTTCAGATGGTAGATTTAATCTATCAAGAACGATTTTATCGGCATGTTGCTTTTCCATAAACAAAGGAACATGATATATGGATGGCGCATCGATGGCTTCTATCACAGCTTCTTCGCTTACATTGCAAAAACGAGCGAGTTTTCCTTTGATATCAGCACCTATTTCATGTTCTGTTCTACAAATAAGAATATCTGGTTGAACACCATTTTTCGATAATTCTTTGACAGAGTGTTGGGTTGGTTTTGTTTTTAATTCTCCTGCTGCTCGCAAATATGGAATGAGCGTCAAATGACATACAATAGAATTTCCTTTTCCCATTTCCCAAGTCAATTGTCGCACAGCTTCTATGTATGGTAAAGACTCTATATCACCTACAGTACCGCCAAGCTCTGTGATTACGATATCGTAATCACCAGTTTCACCTAGTAGACTCATTCTTCTTTTTATCTCATCTGTAATATGAGGAATTACTTGTACTGTTTTTCCTAGATAAGCTCCTTCACGTTCTTTATTAATGACCGTTTGGTATATTCTTCCTGTAGTGACATTATTGGCTTGTGAAGTGCGTACATTGAGAAATCGCTCATAATGTCCCAAATCTAAATCTGTCTCAGCTCCATCATCTGTGACAAAACATTCGCCATGTTCATAAGGATTGAGTGTACCAGGATCGACATTGATATAAGGGTCAAATTTTTGTATAGTTACCTTGTAGCCTCTGCCTTGAAGCAGCTTTGCGAGTGACGCTGCAAAAATTCCTTTTCCAAGTGATGAGGTTACTCCTCCTGTTACAAAAATATGCTTTGACATGATTTCTAGGGTATATTGCGATTAGTGCCCAAATTTATACATATTTTTGTGCCTTGCTAATTTTTGCGCATTGAATTTTTAAATAATTTTTTGTGCATAAAAAAAGAGATAAAAGATGAAAAAAATATTTTTGGTATTAGGTATAATTGGTATGACCTTTTCTGCAAATGCTCAATTGCTAGATGGGATAAATGTAGAACTAACAAAAGCAGATACATTGAGAGGAGCATTGCGTCCTGAGCGAACTTGTTTTGATGTACATTATTATCATCTAAAACTCAATATCACAGATATGGATGGCAAAACCATTACTGGTAGTAATGAAATACACTACAATGTAATGGAAGATTTTACGACATTGCAGCTCGATTTGTTTGACAATATGAGTATTGAGTCTATTGTACACAATGGTAAGTATTTGGAGTTTACTAGAGAATACAATGCCGTTTTTGTTCATTTTGATGACATACAAAAGAAAGGAACGCAAGGAGAAATCGTAGTGATGTATAGTGGGCAACCAATCATTGCAGAAAATCCGCCTTGGGATGGTGGTTTTACTTGGCAAGAAAGCGGAAGTGGAAAGCCATGGATAGGCGTGAGTTGTGAAGGTATAGGCGCAAGTCTTTGGTGGCCAAATAAGGATCACTTGAGTGATGAACCGGATAGTATGCGTGTGACATGTACTGTGCCTAGTGGACTGACATTTGTAGGGAACGGACAGTTGGAAGAGCGTATAGATATGAAAAATGATATGACACAATTCACTTGGAAAATGTCGTATCCTATCAATAACTATAATGTGACTATCAATATTGGTGATTATGTCAATTTTCAAGATGAATATACAGCTGCAGATGGTGAAAAACTATTATTAGATTATTGGGTATTACCAGAGAATTTAGATAAAGCAAAAACGCAGTTTGAGCAAGTTTCTCCTATGCTGGGTTGTTTTGAGCAGTATTTTGGCAAATTCCCTTTTTGGCAAGACAATTACAAACTTGTAGAAACTCCATATCTAGGTATGGAGCACCAGACAGCTATTGCTTATGGTAATGAATATAAAACAGGTTATGCAGGTTGGGATATTTCAAGGATTGGATTAGATTTTGACTATATCATTATTCATGAGACAGGTCATGAGTATTGGGGAAATTCTATCGGATGTCAAGACATGGCAGATTTATGGATTCATGAAGGATTTTGTACGTATAGTGAAGCTTTGTATGTAGAGTGTATGTATGACTACGAATTGGGACAGGACTATGTAAATGCAAAGAAACCAACGATAGGCAATGAATATCCGATGATAGGGATTTATGATGTCAATGTAGAAGGTGATGGAGATATGTACAACAAAGGGATGCTTTTCTTGAATACAGTACGTCATATCATTAATGATGATGAATTGTGGTTTGAAATGTTGTTAGAAATGAATACGAAATTTGCGTATCAGACGATAACAACAGATGATGTGATAGCTTA
>JBMZDS010000168.1:0-3683 GCA_049614465.1 Chitinophagales bacterium | reverse complement strand
GTGAAAGCCAGTATGCATCATCATATGGATATCTAAATGCTATGAAAGATGAGATACTTAATAGTGGAGAAGTGAAATACAAAGATGAATTTGTGTGGGAATTGCATATTATTCATGATGACGAGACACTCAATGCTTTTGCTACACCAGGTGGATATATCTATGTCTATACAGGATTGATACATTATTTAGATGATGCTTCTTCACTAGCAGGAGTAATGGGACATGAAATAGGACATGCAGATAGAAGACATTCGTCAAAGCAAATGCAGAAAAATTATGGACTGCAGACATTATTGCAAGTTGCATTAGGTAACGATCCTGGCGCATTGGCAACTATAGCAGCCAATCTTTTGACTTTGAAGTTTAGTAGAAGTGATGAGACAGATGCAGACAATGCTTCTGTAGATTATCTTTGCAATACTGATTTTGAGACAGATGGTGCTGCTAACTTTTTTATCAAAATAGAGCAAAGTGGCGGAAGTGGTACGCCTCAATTTTTGAGTACACATCCAGATCCAGGAAATCGAGTTGAAAATATACAAGAAAAAGCTGGTGAAGTGTCTTGTGGAGCAGAAAGTGCAGATCCATTGTTCTATAATGATATGACGTATCAAGATTTTCAAAATAGCTTGCCTCAGTAAGCTGAGAAAATTAACAATAAATACAAAAGCCGACTTTCTCAATCAGAAAGTCGGCTTTTTTGATGCAGCATTTTTATGTCTCTACATATGTACATGAAAAGAAGCTGATGTTGTCGCTTCATTTCCACTGTGATCATTTGCTGTCACTTCTAGTACGAAATCATTGTGCATGGCTGTTACAGCGATTATATATTCGCCTTCTATCATTACCTCATTTCCGTGCTGATGTCCGCCCATAGTCCATACTTCTGTAGTCGCACCCATGTGTGTATGAGTCAATACGGCATTTGATTCGTGTACATCATCATTGTCAGTGATAGAAATACTGATATTTACCGTGTCTCCACTCATAAGTCCTTCTATTCCATTGGTAGGGCTGTTTATAGTAATCGTAGGAGCAGTAGTATCCTTGTTATCATCTTTGTCGCATGAGATTAGTAATGTGCTGATTATTGCAAAGAGAATGAATATTATTTTTATTGTTTTCATGTTTTTAAAATTTAATTAGTGTGCTAAAATTTATGCGATTTTTACGCTCGTTATTGCCATCTGCATTTAGATATTTTTGTGCAATGGCAATATTTTGATTTAAGGTTAGTATATACTTATCTTTTATTGCTACCTGTAGCCCAAAGAGTGAATTGATGGATTTTCCACCTGACAAATTTCGAATATATTTATTGCTATAATCTTTTGCGATATATTCTATTGTCAATCCTCCTAAAGGCATGATATCGACCTTGTCCTTAGGAAATTTCCAATAAAAGTACGTTGTCAAATTGAATCGATTTCCGTAGCGATATTGATCTTTGTTCCTTGTATTCCATTGAATGTTTAACTCGGTGTTAAGTCCTTTATCTTTTTTCTCAAAAATATATCTGATTGATTGTAAGAAATCAATACTTCCTGATGAAAAACTGGATTCGTTTAGCATATTTTTTTTGCCCAAACTACCCGATGGCAGCTTCAATCCTTGTTGTAAGTATACGATATGCCTTCCTGTTTTTAACTTTAAAGCAGATGTCTGATATAGCTTGTACGCTACAAATAATGTCATATCTCCTATGCTATTGATAGGTTCTCTCCTGTCGTATTTATAGTGCATAGATAGATAAGGAATACTTGTGCCTACTTGCCATTTGTCTTTGAAACTATAGGCTCCAAAGATACTAACCTGATAAAGCGATAGATAATCCTTTGATAGCGGAGATTCATTATCAATATAGATATGTCGCTCATATAGATTTAGTAAACCTATATAGGATTCATTGTTTTGTAGCAATTGTCCACTTATACTACTTCCTCCAGTGCCAGAGCAAGCATCGCATGCCCATACAGAAGATGTAGCAAAAAATAGTGCTACAGATAGCCAATATTTCATGCAGAAATTTAATAAGTAAGTAAAATGATTATTTGATGTGAATAATCAATACTTAGGAGGATGGAATATATCAAAAAGGGGCTGTGGGGGTAAAAATTGAAATTTTTCAAACAAATCTGATGTTATAAAATCAAATCCTAT
Source organism: Chitinophagales bacterium (assembly GCA_049614465.1). GTDB lineage: Bacteria > Bacteroidota > Bacteroidia > Chitinophagales > UBA8649 > JBMZDS01. The sequence continues at coordinate 1,517 of JBMZDS010000168.1, read as the reverse complement.
ATGAAATTCTTCCACAATTGATGTTGTAAAAATAAACTCTATATGTTTGAATTGAAGAAAAGGATTGTTCTCAGACTTATCTTTTGTTTCCTTTACTTTTGCTTGATAGTGACAAGTTCCATAGCATTCAAGCTCTGGCTTGTCTTTATTGATACAATACTCAGATGTGATGTACTCTTGGTTGAGCTTGAATAACACATAAACTGTGGTTTCTTGAAAAACAACCAAGCTAAATAAAAATAATAATATGCTAATGAAAATATTCTTCATTTTCATGACAAAGGTACTTTCAAATGCTGAAATAAAAAATGATTGTAATCATATTTCTAGTCTCATAATCTATTACTCTACACTCATCATAATCGTCTCTACATAGATATCATTATTCGTCTTGATGTCTTTTGTATTGAACAATATATCTCCCATATAGTCATCGTCATAGCTGTCATATGAGATAGATAAGCGGGCTTGTACATTATTATTAGATAGTTTACTATTTTCTTCTGCCATTATACTACCTTCGTAGTCCCATCCAAATCCTAAAAAATCAAATTCTGCTCCATTCCAATCACGCAATTCAAACAAAGTCATTCCAAGATATATGCCTGTTTTTGTCATTACATTTTGAGTTCGTTCTATTTCCCATTCTTCGTTATATAAAGTGTGATCTGTTTCTATAAATTCTAATTTTTCAGCATTGTTTTGTTTCCATAGAAATCTAATTACATTGTTGTCGATGGGATTTGTAAGAGTCGAGCGAAGGTACATTTCAGTTCCTTCAGCATACCATGTGGTATCGTCTTTGATATATTCGCTGTCAAATTGATTGAAAAGTAATTTTCGAGTATTGTACTGTGCATAATCTTCAAAATAGATAGTCTCATCTACATCTGTAACTTGAGTTTTTGAGATATGTTCTTCACCTATTTCTCTTTCTATATATTCTTCAGTTGCATTTTCGGTATTTGATGTGTCTGTACATGAAAATAGAATAAGCGCAAGCAAAGTAATGGACGAGACAAGATATTTCATAAGTTTGATTTTAATGGAGCCTTTCAAAATTTTCGACAAACTTAAGCATTGCTCCGATATTTGAGATTTTTATTTTTCCCATCATGAATGCCATTTGTGCATTGGTCTTGCCGAGTTCTATTTCTTCATAGTTGCTGTCAGATACTTTAATCTCGCATTTTGGCTCACCATGAAGTCCTTTACTTACAGTGCATTTAGCATCTTTTATATGTACAGTAAAATCTCCACCTCTATCACCTGATATTTCAAAGTGAAAAATGATTTCTAAGTCTTCATCTACAGATGCTGTTTTGAATCTATCTGATAATGAAAGGATGATTTCTTTTGCAGTTGTTGGGGTATTCATATTTGTATCAAACGTTTGTTTGGTACGAAGATATAAAAAAAAAGACTTTTTGTTGTTTTAGTGGATGGGTTTTATAGTTGCGCTTATCTGTTGGTGTATGATTTGTGGCGTGTTTAAGCTCTTAATTTAGTAAATAAAA
>JBMZDS010000167.1:0-3687 GCA_049614465.1 Chitinophagales bacterium | reverse complement strand
TCAAGGCCATCAAACCAATGAGATAACCCCACTTTTCTTTTGCTTCGACTACTACTATTACAAAAAGTATGAGACTGATTAAAACGGTCAAATAACTTACCAAAAGAGGAAACTTATGTGCTTGTGTATCAAAAAATGGTTGATAAATAACTTTGAAAAGTGTTTTCCCATCAGTAGATACGATAGATTCTCCTATCTCATAATTGGCGGATTCAACCTTAGTACTTTTATTAAACCCAAAATCAGTAGAAAACTCATTTTTTAAATACTGATTTTCTATCGAAAAATTATTTTTAACCAAAAGCATTGCTAAAAAAGTATAGTCTTCTACTTCTTTTTTGAACGCAATATAATGTCCATTTTTTAAGGATAAAAAACTACCATCTTCGGCAATGGGCGCTAACGAAACATCTAAAAGAATCGCATTGTGATTCCAAAGAACTAAAGAGTCTTTTTGATAGATAAATAAATGATAAGGCAATTTTTCAAGCTCCGCCAATTCTTCTACTCCCAAATCGCCAGAACGAGTTGCTTCTAAAAAATCGGAATCAGTAGTCCAAGAATTAAATGATTGTTCTACATTTTTCACAGCAGTATTGGCATGCTCTACGGCATGAAAAAACTGATTTTTGGCAGTATTCAAAGAAGAGTATAATACGCCTCCTAGAAAAGCCACAAAACAAATTGCTATGATAAATATCCTTGGTCTCAAAAAAAATACTTTAAAAATATGCTTTTCAACAAAAATTATGCTACAAAAAGGTTTCTCATCGACAAAAATACAGACTTTTGCGGTATGCAATTGATAGATACCCATGCTCATCTCTACGTGAGCCAATTTGATGACGATAGAAAAGAAATTTTACAAAATGCTAAAAACGCTCATGTTTCTCATATCGTCTTGCCTAATATAGATATGCAATCTGCAGATGCTTTGATTAATCTTTGGCAATCTGATACTTCTTTTTTTACACCGATGATGGGATTACACCCTTGTTCTATCAAAGATGATTATAAAAATCAGTTAGATAGTTGTTTTACGTACTTTGAAAAATACCTGATAAAAATCGTAGGCGAAATCGGTTTGGATTATTACTGGAGTGTTGAGCATAAGCAACAACAAATTGATGCTTTTCGAGCACAAATCAATTTTGCTAAAGAAAGTAAAATGCCTATTGCGGTGCATTGTCGAGAAGCTTTTGATGACATTCTCAATATTTTGGAAGATGAACAAGACGGAAATCTGCAAGGTGTCTTACATTGCTTTTCGGGAAATGAAGCGCAAGCAAAGCGATTAATCGATATAAATTTTTATTTAGGGCTAGGAGGAGTATTGACTTTTAAAAATTCAGGATTGGATAAAGTGATTAAAAATATTGACATGAAACATTTAGTTTTGGAGACAGATGCGCCATATTTAGCTCCGAAACCTTATAGAGGAAAAAGAAACGAAACAGCGTACATAAGGTTTGTCGCTGATAAATTGGCAGAAGTAAAAGATATTTCATTGAAGGAAGTTGCGGCAGTTACGACTCACAATGCAAGTCAATTATTTGGATTAGAAATGTAATTTGATTGTCACATTCTTTCAATTCTTACAATAATTCTCAAAATAAAGCATTATACTCGCAAAGAATTTTAGAAGCAAATCGATTTTTTTTTTCAGTTATTCAGATAAATTTATAATTTTGGCATTCTCGAAGAGGAGAGGTGCAGGAGTGGCTGAACTGGCTTGCTTGGAAAGCAAGTAGACTCGTAAGGGTCTCGGGGGTTCGAATCCCTCTCTCTCCGCTAAAAGGAAAAAACGATTTTTAATATAATTAACCAATAAAGAATAAAACTAAAAACAGTAAAACTCTAGTTATGAAAAAACTAAGCATTGTAATGGCGTTGATCGCTATTTTAACTTTTGGAGTAAATCCAAATATGTCTTTTGCTCAAGATGATGCAGAAACAACAGAAGAAGTAGCAGGCGAAGACTCTACTGCCGCAGGAGATGAAGTCGTTGACGAAGTAGTAGAAGAAACTGATGATGCAGCAAATGCAGCTGATTTTGTATCCGATGATGCTCCAGAGGAGGAAGCTACAGGTAGAAAATTAATGTTAGAAAAATTCATGGAAGGTGGTGCTGGATTTATGTCAATCGTATTAGTTTGTTTAATCTTTGGATTGGCTTTCTGTATAGAAAGAATCATTTCATTGAGTTTAGCTTCTACAAATTCTAAAAAATTATTGCAAAAAATCGAAGACAACTTGTCTGACGGTAATGTAGAAGGCGCAAAAGAAGTTTGTAAATCAAGCAGAAGTCCTATTGCAAGTATTATCAATCAAGGATTGGAAAGAGTAAATGATGGTATCGATACAGTAGAAAAATCAGTAGTGGCTTACGGTTCTATTGAAATGGGTCGTTTAGAAAAAGGATTAACTTGGATTTCATTAGCAATTGCTTTGGCTCCGATGTTAGGTTTCTTAGGTACAGTATGGGGTATGATCCAAGCATTTGATGCCATTGAAGCACAAGGAGATATCTCTCCAACAGTAGTTGCAGGAGGTATTAAAGTAGCCTTATTGACAACAGTATTTGGATTGGTTGTAGCAATTATCTTGCAAATTTTTTACAACTATATTGTATCTCGTGTAGATAGTATCGTAAACGATATGGAAGATGCATCTATCACATTTGTAGATATGTTGATTAGACACAAAATTGTAGAAAAATAAAAATAAGGAGATTAAGAGATGGAAAATGTAATACCATATGTTCTTGATTTCACTTATGTCTTGATAGGTTTAGCTCTATTAGGAACACTAGTTGGAATCGTGCTTTCAATCTTTGAAGATTTGAAAGCGGGAGCGTTCGCTATAGGAGGATTGATATTGATTGTTGTACTTTTTGGCGCAGGATATGCCATGAGTTCGGGAGATATACCAAGCAATCTGGTAGCGAAAGGAATAGACAATGTAAGTGCCTTTAAAATATCAGGCGCAGGATTATTTACTTTTTACGCTTTAGCAGTGATTGCAATTATTGCATTGTTGCTAGATATCGTAAAAGGATTTGTTGACGGAAATTAATTAGAAAACATGGCAAGAGGAAAGAAAAGAGGTTCTCAGGAAATCAATGCGAGTTCTATGGCAGACATAGCTTTCTTGCTATTGATCTTTTTCCTAGTGACCACTACTATAGACCAAGACAAAGGTATCTTGCATAAGTTGCCGCCTTGGAGTGATGAGCCACCACCTGACATTACATTGCATGATCAAAATGTTTTAGAAATTTTGGTCAATTCTAATGATCAGTTGTTGGTAGAATCAGACTATATAGAAGTAGACGAGCTAAAAGAAATTGCGATAAAGCATATTAGTAATAGAGGTAAATTACCAGAATATTCTATTAAACCTCAAGATGCAATTATTTCATTGAAAAACGATAGAGGTACCTCTTATGGTGCATATATTGCTATTCAAAATGAATTAAAATCTGCATATAGAGTGTTGAGAGATGATATGGCGGCTAATTTGACCAACGGAGCTATGACGTATGCTGAAATAGATGCGTGCTCTAAAGATGAAGATTCAACAGACTCTGAAAAAGCACAATGTAAAGAATGGAAAACTCAAATTAAAGAAGAGTATCCAATGAAGATTTCAGAAGCAGAACCAGAAAATACAGGAGCATAGTATGGG
>JBMZDS010000166.1:0-3689 GCA_049614465.1 Chitinophagales bacterium | reverse complement strand
GTAAAGGATTTTATGGTAGAGGACGAAAATGGTAAAATCAAAGAGCTAGATACTACGGTAGATGAAGCGATTAATAAATTTGTAGTGACGCAAGAGCAGACAGATGCTCGTCTTGATGGATTGAAAGCCAAAACACCAATTTTAGAAGTCAAAAACCTAAAGACTTGGTTTCCTACAGCGTCTAATTTCTTTGGAAAAACAACAAGTTGGGTAAAAGCTGTTAATGATGTGTCATTTAATGTATATCCTGGTGAAACGCTTGGACTCGTAGGAGAATCAGGCTGTGGAAAAACAACACTTGGACGTACAATATTGCGTTTAGCGCCTGCTGTAGGTGGAGAAGTCAATTTTGAAGGGAAAGATATTTTGAAATTGCCACAAAAAGATTTGAAGGCATTGCGAAAAGATGTGCAAATTATCTTTCAAGATCCTTTTTCAACCCTCAATCCAAGAATGACGATTGGAGGAGCGATTTTTGAGCCAATGAAAGTTCATGGCTTGCTGGAAAATGATAAAGCTCGTAAAGAAAAAGTAGAGTGGTTGCTTGATACAGTAGGATTAAATGCGAAACACTATAATCGCTATCCGCATGAATTTTCTGGAGGACAACGTCAGCGTATTTGTATTGCAAGAGCTTTGGCACTCAATCCAAGATTTATTATTTGTGATGAGTCTGTGTCCGCATTGGATGTATCCGTACAAGCACAAGTATTAAATTTATTACTCGATTTGCGTGAGCAGTTTGGGTTTACCTATATATTTATTTCACACGATTTATCAGTTGTGAAGTTTATGAGTGATCGTATGATAGTGATGAATCAAGGAGAAATAGAAGAAATGGGTAAAGCTGATGATATCTACAATAATCCACAGAAAGAATATACGCAGAAGTTGATTTCGGCAATTCCTAAAGGAGAATTGAGTGATATCGAAGCAAGAATTTTGGCAGCTCGAGTGAGTGGTTAGATTTTATTTTTAGAGTCAATTTATATAGTATGAATCGTATTTTAGTTTTATCGTTTTTTATGATGACTGTTACATTTTCATTTGCACAGTACAATGTGGGTGAAATGGATACAGCGGTTATTGATGAAGATTTTTATAATGAAGTTATCTTGACAGATAGCGAAAGGAATAAAAATGTAGTCACTGAAAACATGACGTTATACAACCAGATGGTAAATGCATATAATACGGGTGATTATGAAACAGCTTTGTATTATAATGAGAAAACATTTTATGGTTCTATAGGTGAAAAAATCCAATTTACTGTATACTTCAAAAAGTATGAAAAGGCAGATGTTTTTCGTCAAAACCTAAAGGTTATCTTGTTTATGTGTTTGATGCAAGAGAAGAAGCCGAATGTAAAAGAATTGAGAGAAGTTTACTTTCATATCGAAGAAACTTGTACGCCAGATAGATTTGATTTTATTCATGAGCAAGCTATCGCTTTTAATGAATCTTCTGACAAGCAAATAGATTTGGAAGAATAAACTTAGTTTTTAGAAATCAAAAACGTCAGCAATAGAACGATAACTATTTTGGAGTTTTTTCTTCACTTCTTTTTTCGCAATCCATTCTACTTTTTCAATGTCTTCTTCAGTTTGAGGAACTAAATTTTCAGTATTAAATACTTTCATTTTGTACCAGTGTGTTTCTTTTAGAATCCACTTTTCCTTCAATTTATAGGTATGGAAAGTCTTGCCGAGTTTCTTCTTTACTTTTTCAACTTTGACACCTGTTTCTTCTTCTACTTCTCTGACAGCGCCTTTTTTGATCTTTTCATTCTTTTCGATTTTCCCTTTTGGTAAATCCCATTTTCCTTTTCGAAATATCATCAGGACTTCTTTCTCTTTATTGTAAGTCAGACCGCCTCCAGCTTGTATGACTTTGAAAAAACTAAAGAATGTATCTTTTAGCCATTTCAAATCATTGCTTAATAAAATGATATTATGTGTGATAGCCTCTTGCTGTATATCATCAATAGTATTTTTGATTACTTCCTTGTTGTCACAATAGATAATACTCGTTTTTTTCATCTTTTTTGGGATGTGAAAAACTTGTTGGTCTTGCGCCAATACAACTATTGAGTTGTTGATGTAGATTTTGTAATTTTGCTTCATGTCTAAAAATAAAGAAATTGCTTTCAAAGTTGCTGAATATTTATTGAAAATAAAAGCGATAAAATTATCTCCCCAAGGTTTATTTACATGGGCATCAGGCAAAAAATCTCCTATCTATTGTGACAATCGAGTTATATTGAGTTATCCCGAAGCACGAAATTTCATCAAAAAAACATTTACTGATGTTTTGAAAGAAAAATATCCAGATGCAGAAATGATAGCTGGAGTTGCTACAGGAGCTATTGCAATTGGAGTATTGGTGGCAGAAGAGATGGGGCTGCCATTCTGTTATGTCCGTTCAAAGGCAAAAGAACATGGTAGGAAAAATATGGTAGAAGGTGATGTGCCTGCAGGAACAAAAGTCGTTGTTGTCGAAGATTTGATATCTACAGGAGGAAGTAGTTTAAAAGCTGTAGAAGGATTGCGTGAGATAGGAGCGGAAGTGATTGGTTTAGAAGCGATTTTTACATACTCATTTCAGCAATCTATAACCGCTTTTACAGCAGCTAATTGTAAGATGGATACTTTATCAGATTTCCCATCATTAGTTGCATTTGCTAAGGCGAATAATCTATACAAAGAAGACGATATCGTTTTTATGGAAGAGTGGTATAAGTCTATGTAAAATAAAAAAGCCACCTTTATCTCGAAAGAAGAAAGATGGCAAAAAAAAAGTGACGCCACAGGGATTCGAACCCCGAACCTCCACAGCCGTAATGTGGTGCACTATCCAGTTATGCTATGGCGCCTTTTCCTAAAAAGGAGTGCAAAGATAAATAAATCTCCAAGATAAATTCATTCCTTTTCAGCTTTTTTATTTTATGCTAAATAGAGAAGCAGAATAAATAGCTTTGTTGTACTGCGAATAACATCTATATATCTAATGATGTTCAAGTCCAAAATACAATCTTCATACTTTTTTACTGATGAAAAATATGAATTCCTTTAATAATTGTTAAATTTACGCCTTAAATTAACCAAAACATACAAGATGAATTTGAAATTTTACTTTACAGCATTATGCCTATTAATGTTGCAGATTGTAGTAGCACAGACAGTAACAGGTACTGTTACAGATGAAAATGGCGATGTCATGTTCGGTGTCCAAGTTATCCAGAAAGGAACTAGTAATGGAGACGTTACAGATTTTAATGGACAATACACTTTTACAACTACAGGAGAAAATCCAGTGATTGTTTTTTCATTTGTGGGATACAAAAACCAAGAAATGTCCGCTAATGAAGGTACAGTCAATATGAAGATGGAGACTGACAAAATAGGGCTTGATATAGTCGTTATTTCTGCTTCGAAAAGAAAGGAACGATTGTTAGATGCACCTGCTTCTATTAGTGTATTGAAGTCTGAGCAAATAGAAAATGCGGCTTCTATTACTGTAGCAGACAATTTGAAAAGTGTACCTGGTGTAGATGTTATGCCTACAGGATTGGTGTCACAAAATGTAGCAGTAAGAGGATTTAATAATATTTTTTCTGGAGGAATGCTTACACTCGTCGATCACCGTATTGGTAGTGTACCATCATTGAAGGTAAATGCTTTTCAATTGAT
>JBMZDS010000165.1:0-3717 GCA_049614465.1 Chitinophagales bacterium | reverse complement strand
AAAGCGATTTTCATCTATAAACTTTTCATTTATTAGAAAGTCAAGATACATTTGATGCTTATCAAAGGACACTTCCCAGTCGAGCAGCTTTTCTACTACTTCTGCTTTAGCTCTTTCTCTGTATGCACAGAATCGACATAGCTTGCGGAGATTATCTTTTTCTTGATCAGTCATTTGGCAGACAAAATTAAGATTTCTATTTTTATCTCAAATAAAACTTAAAAAACATGAAAAACGCAATCTGTTGGTTTGAAATCCCAGTCGTAGATTTTGAGAGAGCAAAGACATTTTATAATACCATATTAGATATCGAATTGCAAGAAATGCAAATGGGCGAAGAACGCATGGCTATTTTCCCTAGTGAAAAAGATGGTGTAGGTGGTGCAATTATTGAGAGCAAATATGAAAATTATCAGCCGTCTACTAAAGGTCTAAAAATCTATTTTGAAGCTACTGATGATATTAATGACTCTTTAGCCAAAGTAGAAAAAGCAGGTGGTAAAATACATATACCTAAAACCTTAATTTCTGAAGAAACAGGACATTTTGGTTCTTTTATAGATACAGAAGGTAATTTGTTATCTTTTTACTCAAGTCCTAAATAGAAAATAAATATATATTTGTTCGTATGGAAAATATGAAGAAATATAAAAGGTATAGTTTGGGAGTGATATTTGCTATTACATCATTCTTTCTGTTTTATATAATGATGACAGGTCTTACCGCTGTATTATTTGCATATTCATTATTATTGTTTATTGATGTGATCGCTAGTTATGATTTGAGTATTATACTTGCTGTTCTATCCTTTACTTTTGTAGTTTTTACTTTTTCGCTTTTCTTCTTTTTTATCAAATTCCTTTTTGTCAAAAAAATAGAAGAAAAAAATTGTAATATTTCACTTGATAAAGAGAAAGAACCAAAATTATACAATCAAATAATGGAGGTTTGTAATAAGGTAGATACTCATCCTCCTCATGAGATATTCTTGTCTCCAGATGTCAATGCTTCTGTTATGTTGCCGACAGGGTTTTGGAGTTTGTTTTCAAAACCTAAAAAATCGCTTGTAATAGGTTTAGGGTTAGTAAATGTTGTTAATGTAAGTGAATTTAGAGCAGTATTGGCGCATGAATTTGGACATTTTTCTCAAAAATCGGTTGGGTTGAGTCCTTATTTGGCTCATATCAATCAAATTATCTACAATACAGTTTTTCAAAAGGATAAGTTTGATGACTTTTTGATAAAGTGGGCAAATGTTGGATTTCTTTCAATCTTTGCGAGCTTACTCATCTTTTTGGTCAATATAATTCGAGTTATTCTTGAGAAGGCATATCAGTTTATCAACCTTTCTTTTATGAAACTCTCAAGAGCTAATGAATTTCATGCTGACTATATCGCTGCAAAAATGGAAGGAAAAGAGAATATAATACAAGGACTGCGTAAAATTGAGTTTGCTAATGCTGCTTATGAAAGCTCTACACATATCTTAGATGAGTATACCCCTCAGAAAAAGATAACGAAAAATGTCTATGATTTACATACTGCATGTATGAAGATATTTGCTGAAATCAATGAAATTTCTTTTGAAGAAAACATGCCATATATCATTAAACAAAAGCTGAATGATATCTATAAATATTCAAGGGTAGAAATCAAAGATGCTTGGGCTAGTCATCCTACTTTGATAGAAAGGGAGGAAAATTTAGAGAAAACGAATTTTTCTATTCCTATAAAAAATGGTCGTAGTGCATGGTCACTTTTTTCTGACAAAATTGCTTTACAAAATAAAATTACAGAAGAGGTCTATAGATTAGGGATAGACTATCCATATGAAGAAGCCCAAGTAAATGAATCTTTCTTTCTTGAAAAAGTAGCCGACTTGAAAGGTTATCATCCTAGGTTTAAAGGGTTTTATAATAACCGAAAGATTAGCCAAGTAGATATAGAGAAACTTAAAAAAAGTAGTAGTTCTGATGAATCTTTTATCCCTTCATTTTATACTGAAAAAAATACAGAGAGGCTAAGCCGTTTTTTGCAAAATGAGACTGACTGTCAGGTGTTAGAAGCAATAAATAACGGAAGTGCCCAGGTAAAGCATTTTTTCTTTGACGGTAAAAAATCAGTAAAAAAAGATGCATGGAGTTACATGCAGACTCTTAATAAAGAAATAGAAGAGGATAAAAAATGGTTGAACGAATTGGATGATGAAATAATAGAGTATAATTATCATTATTTAAAAAACAATAATAAAGAAGAGGTTCTTTCAGATTATCTTCAACATATAGTGTCGCTAAATACCATGCAACAATATGTAGATAGGGGGCAGACTATTTTATTAGGAGTTCATAATATTATTATGTTTATGTCTTCCAAGCATTTTTTTAATGAGCAAGAAGTAAAAGATGTAAATAGCCAAGGGAGCAGTCTTTTTGGTGAATTTAGACAATGGATAGAAGAGAGTAAGGATATTCCTCTTTCAGAATCTGTAGTAGATGAGCTAGAGATTAAAGGTAGTTTATATTCCTATATTTTAGAGACAGACTTGATTGTACTTAAACATACTATGTTTGAAGACGGCACATATGGCGAACACTATATGCAATTCAACAGAATAACAAATAAGAGCCTAAAAGTGTTACATGTACAGACAAAAGAACTGCTTGCTTATTTTCAAAGCTAACAACATAAATTCTACATTTCTACTACACTAAATTCAGTACGTCTGTTTTTCTGACGACCATCAGGATTGTCAGAGCCATCTTCCTTTTCGTTAGGAGCGATAGGAGTAGTTTCTCCATATCCTTTAGCAGTCAATCTATATTCTGCTATTCCTTTCTCTATGAGATAGTCTACACAACTTTGTGCTCTTCGCTGAGAAAGAGACATATTAGCAGCATCACTACCTATAGCATCTGTATGTGCAGCAAGTTCTATTTCTATCCCAGGGTTGTCATTCATTATCTTGTAGAGATTATCTAATATTTCTTCTGATTCTGTACGCAAAGTAGCTTTCCCAAAGTCATAAAGAATGTTTTCTAATTCGTATGATTTGTTTTTTTCGATTTTTGTCAGATAAATATCATTATCGATTGTATCGACATCTAATGCTAAATTGTATGTGCTTACAGGTATTGTATTTTTGAAATAATCATCTGCGTTAAAAGCTAGCTCGTAGCGCCTGTCCACTTTCAAAGGAAAATTGTAAGGCTCGCCTTTAGTTACTTTTATAGTATTGCGTTGTATTTTTTCTCCACTAGGAAGTATTTCTACTACAGATACAAGTACTTCATCTATAGGCTCATTATTCGCATCATCAAATATATCACCTGCTGCTATTACTATTGTTTTGTCTACATACAAATCTTGGTGTAGGGTATCTTCAAACATCAAGTTCTTTGTCGATACAAACTCTGTACTTGGACTAAATCCATCTTTTTTGACTTCGATTTTATAATCTTTGTCAGGACTTAAGTCAAAGAAGTATTTATCAGAAATGTTTTCTAGTTCTTCTACTAAAATTGTATTGCCTGCTGTATCTATTTCATATAAACTTACAACTGCATCTTCCAGAGGGCTTTCACCATCTTTTTCTTGCAAAAGAGCAAAGCCTTCTAACCCGTATTTAAAGTCAGAAAAAGCATACAAGTCATCTCCTGTGTATCGGTTTCGTATTTGTTCTGCTCCGTCTCTATTGGATACTAAAAAACCATCGGTTCC
>JBMZDS010000164.1:3547-3754 GCA_049614465.1 Chitinophagales bacterium | reverse complement strand
ATTGATAACACTCAATGTTCTTCTTGGTAGTGTAGTTTTTTTATTTCCTGGAACTCAGCATCGTATTATGACATTCGTTCGTGCTATCGAAAAATATGATCAATTTACACTGAAGGATAAAATGCCAAGAAGATTAATATGGGAGAACGGGAGTCAAATTGTAAAAGAAAATTGGTTGTTTGGTGTCGGTACAGGAGATGTTAAAGA
>JBMZDS010000164.1:0-3537 GCA_049614465.1 Chitinophagales bacterium | reverse complement strand
GGCAGTTTAAAGATAATCCTCAGTCAGCTGCATTTGCACTTGAAGATTATAAAAAAGGATTAGAAAAGAGATTTAATTTACACAATCAATTCTTTGAAACACTTATAGAAATAGGTGTTTTAGGTGTTTCATTATTGATAGGATTAGTTATTTATATTTTATGTTTTTTTAAACACAATCAATCAATAAGATGGTTAATGTTGCTAGTTGTTTTTTTTGCATTATTTGAATCAGTACTAGAAACCCAAGCAGGATTAGTATTTATCGTCTTCTTCATGTCTATCTTTTCAAAAGTAAATGCTAGAAATAAAATAAAATGTACCTTTGAAGTCCGTATGAATGGAAAACAACTGAAATTTTTTGGTAAGTTGATTCTAGTATTTGTAGATGTAGTACTTCTTTTAAGTATTTTCTATTGGTATGTAGATTATGCATTTGGTGATACAGCATACGTTTTAGAAAATGAGCATAAAATCTTTGTATGGGTTTTATATCTTTTGTTCTCTTGGTTTCTGGTGGGGATTATTTTTATGCTTTACAGCTTAGATAGTTCACTCCGCTTGTCAGAAGTTGTTTTAAGGGTGTTTTTTACATCTGTTTTGTTCAATTTATTGTACTTATATACTCCTGTCCTTACTCCTCATTTACCAGAAAATCGACTTCCGGTCTTCTTTTTTATTAGTACTACTTTTATTGCTATAGCACTGTGGCGATTGCTTTTTACAGTATTGTATAAGAGAATCAGGGCAAGAAGAAGGGCGATTATATTGGGCGAATATTGGATCGTAGAGAATGTTTTTGATGCTATTATAGATAGAGAAAAGAATGATAATTACGAATTGTATAAAGTGGTGGCTTTGGCATCAGATAAACCTGTGTCAGGAGACAAATACATTTTGAAAAAACGGCAACTCAAATATCCTAATCGATTATTAGATTATTGTAAAAGACTTAAGGTAGATGATTTGATATTGGCGTATAGTAGCCGCCATCTAAGGACAAGTCAGTGGTATAGTGATATATTAGAGTGCCAGGCACAAGGAATCAATATTCGTTCTGCAATAGATGTGTTTGAAGAAAGATCAGGAAAATTAATGGTGGGTAAGGAGAATAACCAGTATTATTTAGTAGAAAATTTTGCACAATATAGTAAGAATAGACGCTATTATGTTTTTAATAGATTGCTCAATGTTTTGATAGCTGTTTTTGGCTTAGTGTTTACTATCTTAACAATACCGTTTATTGCTTTATTCAATTTTTTCTTAAATAAAGGACCTCTTTTTTATACCCAAGAGAGAGTAGGAAAGCAAAATAAAATATTTGAGATTATTAAATTCAGAACGATGGTTACTGATGCAGAAAAAGATGGTGCGCAGTGGGCAGAAAAAAATGATTCGCGTATTACTCCCTTCGGTAGGTTTATGCGTAAGACAAGATTAGATGAATTACCTCAGTTCTGGAATTTGCTCAAAGGTGATATGAATTTGATAGGACCTAGACCAGAGCGACAGTTTTTTATAGATCAATTATCTGAAAAAATACCTTTTTTTGGCTTGCGTAATATGGTGAAACCTGGCTTGACAGGGTGGGCGCAGATAAAATATAAGTATGGCAATACAGAGAAAGATTCTCTACATAAATTGCAATATGATTTGTTTTATATCAAAAGAAGATCTTTAATGTTAGATTTAAAAATTGTGCTTAAAACAATTTCAGTAATGTTGAAGTTTAAAGGGAATTAATTTTACTCCAAACTTCTCAAAAATAAAGTTTCAATCAATTCGATTAATTTATCAGGAGCAAGTTGTCTCCATTTTATGTCTTGCAATAAGTCATTGATGTGAAAAAATGAATGGATATCTTCCTGCCGCATTTCATGGAGTACATGTTCTTGAAAGTTGATGAGAGCTACCCAGCCGGCATCATCAGACAATTCTTCCATCCATTCTTCATAATAGTCTGTTTCATCTGCATGAAAATTGAGTATGTTTTCGCCTATCAATACAAAACGATAAATGCCATTATGCATAAGCATATCGATAATATCCCGCTTCAAAAACATAATGTCACTATGCAAAATATCATTCCATTCACCGATGAGTTCGATGATAGCATATCCATCATCATAATCTGCAAATAGGATTTTGATAAAGAGGGTAGGAGAGCCTATCTCATCCCACTGTGGATGCAGGTAATAATTGTAAACCTTGGTCGAAAATTCAAACTCACTATACTCTCGTTCGTAAAATGGAGAATATTTATCTTCTTCGGCTTTGTATTTGTCTCGCCATTTCCAATATGGTTCTATATCATGCATTTTTCAGAAAAAATAACTTTGAAGCAAAGATAAGCCAAATCTGAATTGATATATTTGTGAAAATTAGTTTTTTGATGAAGCAAATTATTTTATTTATTGCATTTTGTATGACTGTATTCGTGTCTTCGGCACAAGTACAATTGTCAGAATCTGCAGAGATTAGTGTTATTACTTGCTCGCCAGGCGATGATTTGTACAATACATTTGGGCATAGTGCGATACGTGTGCAAGACGCAGGATGGGGAATAGATGTCGTGTACAATTATGGTACTTTTTCATTTGGTGGAAGCTCTATGGGCGAACAGTTAGATTTTGGACTTACATTTATGAGAGGGCAGTTATTGTACTGGGTTTCAGTATCAAGCTTCGACAATTTTGTAGCCAGTTATGAATATCAAGAGCGGTGGGTGTATGAGCAAGTACTCAATCTTTCGCAAGCAGAAAAACAATCTCTTTTCGATGAATTGACTGAAAATGCGAAGGAAGAGAATAAATATTATCGTTATGATTTTTTCTTTGACAATTGTTCTTCTCGTATTCGAGATATTTTGGTCAATTCTCTAGGTGATGTATATGGCACAGAAGAATCAATAGTACATCAGTCTACTGATAAAAGTTTTATCGATTTGATAGATTCATATATCGTAGACAACGTGTGGCTTGATTTCGGGATAGATATTTTACTTGGAAGTAAAAGTAGCGCAAAAGCAACTCCTTATGAGTATATGTTTTTGCCCGATTATTTGATGTCTGAAACCGAAAAAGCAGAGGGATTGGTAAAGGATTCATATTATGTCATTCCATTCGAGATACGACAAGAAAAAGAGCAAATTGCTTCAAGTTTCACTCCGTTTATCTTTTTTATGGTGCTGATGGGGTTGATACTTTTTATTTCGATATTCAATTTTAAGCGAAATAAGCACTGGTTTTGGCTTGATAGAATATTGCTTTTGATAACGGGAGTTGTAGGCTGTCTTTTCCTTTTTATGTGGTTAGGAACCAATCATCTTGCTGCTCATACCAATCTCAATATGCTTTGGGCATTCCCACTCAATATTATCGCTGTCTTTTTTGTAGGGAAAAAGAAATTTCGTCCATATTGCATCTTGATACTTGTATTGTCGGTTATCAATTTAATTGGATTTTCATTCTTGCAAGATTTTCATTTTGCCATTATTCCTATTCTGCTGCTATTGATAGTTCGATACGCTAAAATGGTG
>JBMZDS010000163.1:0-3786 GCA_049614465.1 Chitinophagales bacterium | reverse complement strand
CTAGGTAATATCCGAAATAATTGGCACTCACTATCTATCCCCATATACTCTGCTGTAAGGTTTATAGCAATTAGCTCTTTATCACTTAATTTAGGCTTTCTAATTTGACGTAAAAAATTGCTTTTATCCTCAATTTTATTCAATACTTCTAAAATAATATCGTAATTTGCTTCAAAGTTGTGCATCTCGGTTTGTTTGGTCACTTACAAGATACTGATTATCAGTTTAAAGCACAACTTTATTTAAATGCACAACGGGTTTCTAAACAAAAAATTATTAAAAATGAAGAAATCAAATTTATTATTCATCCTATTAGGATTGTTTGCTGTATCTTTTTTGGCAAGTTGTGAGACTGAGGATGGAGTAGATACTCCACTATTAACTTTAAGCCCAAGTGCTGACCAAAGTGCAGAACCTGGAACATTAGTGACTATCGCTGTCACAGCTGGAGAAAACCCTAGTTCGAAAAGCAAATTGAAAGAATTAGATGTAGACTATGCGGGAACTACTGAAGATGTAACAGAATCTTTAAGTGGCTCTACATTTTCAGCAACTTACACTTTTACAGTTCCTGCCGATGGACAATCTGACATAGTAACTTTTACTGTAACAGATAAAGCTGGAGAAACTACTACTAAATCAATCACTATCATTGGTGAAGCTGCTGTAACAACTACTGACTTAAGTGCTGCAACTAGTTTTCAATGGGAAAGAACAGGAAGTAATGATGGAACAGGATTAAGCATGTTTGGACTAGAATGGACTTCTAATTCTGCTACTAATGCTATCGTATCTAATGGTACTGCAGACAAATTTGTAGAACTTTCTTCTGCTGATTGGACTTCATTGACTACTGTAGAAGATTTAACTGCTGCTATCGATGCAGCTACTGCAATCACAACATACGAAGAAGTATCTGCAACTGGCGATGATACTTATGATGATGTTTTAGGTACAAAAGTAGGTACAGAATACTATTTAATACACGTTACATCTAGTACTTCTACTTTTTCAGGATCTACAGTTATTACAGTAGATGGAGAATACAAAAACTAATTAAAACTTAGTTTAAATACTTAAAAACGCCCTCTTTTAATAGTGGGCGTTTTTTTTGGCACAAACCTTGCATTCTATAGACTTATAACAAATAAACGACCCATGAAAAAGTTAATTTTAAGTATCGCAATTAGCATCACGTTTTTTCAAATAGTAACTGCACAGGATGGATATGAATACTCTGATGAGATAACAGTACTCTACGCAAGAGTATTCGATGGAGATACCATTCCTTATGTCAATATTCCAGAAGTAGATATTGTAGGAATTACTTTTGCTAACCAAACTGAAGAATACTGGTACAATTATTACCTCCAGAGGGTTCAGAAAGTATATCCTTACTACCAAATAGCGCAAGATCTAGTAGATGATTTAGAAGATAAAAAAGAAAACTCAAAGAAGAAAGAATTCAAAAAATTCAAAAAGCAGACGAAAGAAGAGTTGATGAATGAGTTTGAAAAAGAACTCCGTGAACTAAAAGTCTCGGAAGGAAAAGTACTCGTAAAAATGATAAACAGAAATAGCGGAATAGCTTTTTATGATTTAATCAAAGAGTATCAAAGTGGAGTAAAAGCATGGGCATACAACATCGTAGCAAAAAGATATGATTACGATCTAAAATCTCCGTATGATGCTACAGAAGAAGACAATATATGGTTAGAACAAGCTATAAAAACTGTAGAAAATACATATAGTACGATAGAAGCGAGTAATTAACTAAATCGAATTGCTTTTACAGGAGTAATTTTACTGACCAAAATTGCTGGCAACATCAAGAACAAAACGCTTGTAATTAAGGTAAAAACATTGAGAAATAATACCCACATATAATCTATGCGAACAGGTGTATACGAAATATAATAAGAGTCTTCAGGCAATTTGATAATATGTGTAACGTCTTGCAACCAACAAAGTCCAAGACCAAGCAAATTGCCTATCAATAGTCCTACTACAATTATCATAGCTCCATTGATAAGAAAAACTCTATTTAATTGCCTATCATTTGCTCCTAATGCTTTCAAAATGCCAATCATATTGGTACGCTCAAGGATAAGGATAAGTAATGCCGTAATCATATTGAATGCCGCTACCAAAATCATAATAAAGAGAATAACAACTTCATTCATTGTCTGTAAACTTAACCAATTAAATATATCCGGTCGAAACTCCTTAATCGTCTGTGCATACAAATCACTATCAATAGAATAGTAAATATCATTGCCCACTTTATCAAGTGGTTCTTCACTCCATTTATAATACATTTCCATGGGCATCAGCTTGCCAAATACAGTAGTAAAATAAGTCTTAAACTTGCTATTAAACAAATGCTCCTCTCCTACAAATATTTCAAACCCACCTACCATATCGTCATCCCAATCATTAAGATACTGAATCACTCCAATATCTACAATTGCATATATTTTATCAAATTCACTTATCCCTGAATTGAAAATACCTGAAATTTGAAATTTTCGCTTTCGTACTTGCCCTTCATCATCAAAAAAACTAACCAAGACATTTTCTTCCATTTCCAATTGTAAACGATTAGCTGTCTCTTGGGAAATCAAAATACCTGGATTATCTTTTGCTCCAGTCACTTCAAATGGAGTTCCTTCGACCATATATTCTTCTAGATAATCCCACTTAAAATCATCGCCAATTCCTTTAAGGACTATACCATCAAAATCTTCTTCAGCATGCATAATACCACCTTTCAAGGCTGTCACTTGAATATGTTCTATCTCTTCAAAATCTGATACATTACTATATATATATCGATCCTTTGATATAGGTATTTCTGCTAAAGAATTAGTCGCATCATAAGGACTGACTATTACATGTGCCCAAAATCCAAATACTTTTTCGCTAATAGTGGATTGAAATCCGTTGACTAGCGCTGTAGCAACTATCATCACAGTCATACTCATAGCTACTGCTCCTACGGCTATCTTTATGATAAATCGAGAGAATGATTGCTCCTTACTAAAGGCTATTTTTTTGACAATGAAAAATGGAAAATTCACTTTTGGTACAATTACTGCTTTATTATTTTTAAAGAAAAAACAAATTTGAACATTTTTAATCAATAATACCTAATGGTATTGATAATTAGTCCTTTTTCTATGAAAGAATTCAAATCTAAACACTCAATTGATTTTAGTTGAATTAATTTATACAAATAAAGGCTATTATTTCTAATTTTACACACATGAATAATACTTTTTTATCGCTTATTGCATTTCTTTTCATATTTACGGCTTGTCAAGGACAACACACACAAGTAGATGACTTTGTAAAACAAGCTCAAGAAGATGCTAAATACCTCAAAGAACAAGAAGCAGACAAACTCGCTCTAAAAACAGGAGCAGAACAAATACGCAGTTATATCAACGAACTGAATCTTAAATCTGTAGCATTGGTCGTCAATCAAACTTCAACTGTGGGAGAAACTCACCTTGTAGATACATTACTTACCTACAAAGTAGATATTCAGACGATTTTTGCTCCTGAACATGGATTTAGAGGGACAGCAGATGCTGGTGAGAAAGTAGATAATGGCAAAGATGCAGAAACGGGACTTCCTATCATATCGCTCTACGGTAGTCATAAAAAACCGACTAAAGAAGATTTAGAAGGAGTTGAAAAGATACAAGAGGCTGCAATGGAAATTTTGGACCAAACGGGCCAACGTTTATTTCTGGAATGGTCGGAAGTTTTGCAAAAGATGCA
>JBMZDS010000162.1:0-3874 GCA_049614465.1 Chitinophagales bacterium | reverse complement strand
TATGGTTCTTTGGCAAAGGCGAAGCCACAGAATAAACTAATTCGAATTAAAAGCTACTCTTATGGGTAGCTTTTTTATTGATATTCCCTTACATTTGGTTTTTGAAAATCAAATGATATAAAAATGCAGAATTTACAAACTTATTTATCCGACAATAAAAATCGTTTTTTAGAAGAACTATTAGCCCTATTACGCATACCTTCTGTAAGTGCAGATCCAGCTTATTCGGATGATGTTCACAAGACAGCTGATTTCATTGCAGAAAAATTGAAAGCTGCAGGAGCAGATAATGTAGAGATATGCCAAACAGCAGGATATCCTATCGTATATGGAGATAAGTTTGTAGGAGCGGGCTTGCCTACAGTTTTAGTTTATGGACATTATGATGTACAGCCTGCAGATCCTATAGAACTTTGGACTTCACCACCATTTGAGCCAGTGATAAAGGATGAAAAGATATATGCTAGAGGTGCTTGCGATGATAAAGGACAAATGTATATGCACGTAAAGGCATTTGAATACATGATGCAAGAGAATGAATTAGCTTGTAATGTCAAGTTTATGATAGAAGGAGAGGAGGAAGTTGGTTCTGAAAATCTAGAGATATTTGTAAAAGCCAATACAGAAAGATTAAAAGCAGATGTTGTCTTGATTTCGGATACATCTATCATTGCTAATGATGCACCATCTATCACTACGGGTTTGAGAGGATTAAGTTATGTAGAAGTTGAGGTGACTGGTCCAAACCGTGATTTACACTCAGGTACATTTGGTGGCGCAGTAGCCAATCCTATCAATGCTTTGTCTAAAATGATTGCTTCTATGCATGATGAAAATGGACACATTACAATTCCAGGATTTTATGAAGCAGTAGAGACAGTAAGTGATGAGGAGCGTGCCGCTATGGCAAAAGCACCTTTCAATATAGATGATTATAAAGCGCATTTGGATATCGATGAAGTACATGGCGAAAAAGGATATTCTACTAATGAACGTACATCTATTCGTCCTACACTTGATGTCAATGGTATTTGGGGTGGTTATATAGGAGAAGGAGCAAAAACAGTCTTGCCGTCTAAAGCTTACGCCAAAATATCGATGCGTTTAGTGCCTAATCAAGATAGCGAAACGATTACAAAATTATTCGAAAATCATTTTGAGAATATAGCGCCTAAGGGAGTTCGTGTGAACGTAACACCTCATCATGGTGGTGAGCCTGCATTGACGCCTACAGACTCAGTATCATACAAAGCGGCAAGCAAAGCAATGGAAACTACTTACGGAAAAACTCCAATACCAATGCGTTCTGGGGGAAGTATTCCTATTGTATCTATGTTTGAAGAAGTCTTAGGCACTAAAACTGTCTTAATGGGATTCGGCTTGGATAGTGATGCTATACACTCACCAAATGAACATTATGGTATTTTCAATTACATGAAAGGAATAGAAACAATACCTTATTTCTACAAGTATTTTGCTGAGTTAAGTAAGTAAAGATGATTTTGTATTTCTAATACTATTTAGCTTTTATTTCTTGATTGGGAGGGAATATTTTTGAAACAATATACCCTACAAGCATCGCTAAGGCAAAAGAAGGCGCAAGTACGTCTAGTTCTTTCAAATAAGCACCAATACTTTCAATGTTTGAAAATACAAACTTGAATAGTATAACCGAAGCAAAACCAGTAATCATAGACGCAATAGCTCCTTTTTCGGAATACCCTTTCCAGAAAAGTGATAGAATAATCACTGGACAGAAAGTAGCAGCAATGCCTGACCATCCAAAAATCATAATCCAGAACACTTGTCTGTCAGGATATAAATTGTACAACAAAATAGCTATTCCGAGTGCAGCTAATGCCATCATAATGGTTACTAATCTCGAAATCTTCGTTAAGTCTTTGTCTTTCAAATCTGGCCTGAAAATTTTCTGATAAAAATCACGTGTAACGGCACTTGAAGCAAGAATAAGTAAAGAATCAATAGTCGACATAATAGCAGAAAGTACGATAGCAATAAATATAGCCACTAATACTGTCGGTAAAAATGCATGAGTCAACATGCTTAATGCATTTTCTCCACCAGTTCCTAATATAGCTTCCGGATCTTGTCCTTCTTTCGTAAAATATATTCGAGCAAGTATACCTATCGTTACTGCAGCAGCATCCGTTAATAGTGTAAATATTAGTGCTACCCATTTTCCTTTGTCTATTTCTTTTTCGCTTTTTATAGACATAAAACGAACGTACACCTGAGGTGAACCCAAAAAGCCTAATCCAATCATTGAGAAACCGAGAATTGTAAATAAATTCATCCATCCATTATCACTTCTTCCCATTATCTGGGTGAGTGTAGGATCAATTGCATTTAAGCCCTCTGTGATTCCTGTACCTTGATCCATCGAAAACCAAACTACAATGGGTAATAAAACCAATCCAAAGAACATTAAAATTCCTTGAAACATATCTGACCAAACTGCAGCTACAAATCCGCCAAAGAAAATATAGAGTAAGACAATCCCAAAACCAATTAAAGCACCGATTCGATAGTCTATATTTAGCATAGACTCAAATGCAATTCCGGTTACGTCCATCTGTGATGCGACATATATAACAACGAATACGACTAATACAGAAGCAGACAAAACTCTAAGTGTGTTTGTCGCTGATTTAAAATGACTTTGTAAGTAGTCGGGTATCGTAATGGCGTTGTACTCATCAGACCGCCTTTTGAATCGTTTAGCCATAAATTGCCAGGAAAGAAAAACACCAAGTAATTCGCCTGCTACAACCCAATATCCAGAATAGCCTGCTAGTGCACCCATCCCTGTAAGTCCTATCAGGAGCCATCCAGATTCGCCCGTAGCTCTAGCAGAAAAAGCAACAGCCCAAAAGCCCATCTTTTTTCCACCCAAATAGTAATCGCTCATACTCTTTATCCTTTTGGATGCGAGAATTCCTATTAAAAATAGAATCGCGACATAAATTGCTATAACGATAAATTTTGTTGCCATTAGGATATTTTTAAGTTATTATAAGCGGATAAAGTAAGCATTATTTTATCAATGAAATAATAAATTATCTCCCCAACATTTTTTTTACAAAATTTGGCAATGAAAATGCTCCCTGATGTACCCCTAAATTGTAATAATCAAGTTCATTATTTTGACAAAATTGTACAATCTTGCCGACTTGTAGTCTATCTATATTGATTGATTTTTTAGTGCAATAAGCAAATGCCCACATACCAGACGGATAAGTAGGAATATATGCTGTATATGGATATACATTTTGCTGTCCAAATACTTCATCATAGACCTTAAATAAATCGATAAAAGCATTTTCGTTGAATCTAGGCGATTCAGACTGAGCGACCATGATACCATCATCTTTTAAGACACGATTGACATTTTGAAAGAAAGATTTTGAGAATAAACCTTCTGCTGGCCCTACAGGATCAGAACCATCGATTATCACAACATCAAAAGTTTTTTCAGCTGCATTTTTTACATATTCTATACCGTCACCTATGATAAGTTCAAGTTTCGGATTGTCAAACTGTGAAGCGATTTTAGGAAAATGTTCTTTACAGGCTTCAACTACAGCGCCATCTATCTCGACCATTACAACTTGCTCTACAGATTCGTGTTTCAATACTTCACGTATCGTACCGCCATCGCCACCACCTATCACAAGGACTTTTTTTGGCGCATTGTGTGTGAGCATAGCAGGATGAGCTATCATTTCGTGATAAACATATTCATCTTTGTCAGTCGTCATGACCATTTTATCAATAGATAGCATCTTTCCATAGGCATAAGTATCAAGTACTTCTACTAATTGATAAGGCGATTTTTCCTTAAATAAAATCTCTC
>JBMZDS010000161.1:0-3965 GCA_049614465.1 Chitinophagales bacterium | reverse complement strand
TGCACCAGATACACAATCAGGTTTTCGTCTTTATCCTGTTCATTTATTGAAAGAGTTCAAATATTACACATCAAAATTTGAGTTTGAGATAGAAGTAATCGTACGTGCAGCTTGGAAAGATATTCCTGTTTTGTTTGCTCCTATAGATGTGTACTATCCGCCACAAGAAGAGAGAGTGACACACTTCCGAAAATTTCCAGATTTCACTCGAATTAGTATTCTCAATACTGTTTTAGTGACCTTAGCCATTTTGTACTACAAGCCTAGAAATTTCTTTAGAGACTTGAAAAAAAAAAGCGCTAAAGAATTCATAAAAAAATACATTATTGATAGTGCCGAGCCTACACATAAGATTGTTTTAGCAGTTTTTCTAGGAGCTTTTATTGGACTTTCTCCTTTACATGGTTTTAAATTGATGTTGATTATCTCACTGGCAGTTGGTCTAAAATTGAATAAAGCACTTTCAATTGGTGTATCTTATGTTAGCGGTATGCCGCCCATTATTCCTTTATTGATATTTGCAAGTCATGAGATAGGTGCACTGATATTACAAAATGATAATCATCTCTTATTTGCCCACCGACATGAGTTGACTTTGCAATTTGTAGCAGAAAATATCTTGCAACAATATCTAGGCGGATTATTATTAGCTACAATTGGCGCATCTTTAGTCGCTTTTATTACCTATTTTACTGTCGTCTTTTACAAGAGAAAAAAGCTAGCACATGGATAGTTTTTTCTTGAAAATACACGATTTTTTAGGGAAAAAACCTTTTGTGTTTTACCTGCTGATTCTCGCTACGATGAGCTTGGGTGCGTTTTCTATGTTGAATCTTGATTTGGAAGAAGATATTAAAAGTGTCTTGCCAAAAAATGATGATATGGCAGAAATAGATGCTATTCTCAATGATTTGTCATCGCCCAATCAAGTTATTTTCCTATTAAAAGATGAAACAAAATCTTCAGCGAATCTCAAGACAAAAGCACAAGAGATTTCTGTACAATTACTTGAAAAAATTGATAGTAATCTAATTGAAAACATCACTTTCAAGACCGAAGACGATGCTTTTTTAGATTTATTAGAAAATATCTATACAGAATTGCCTGCTTATTTGACAGCGGAAGATTATACTGTATTGGATGAAAAAATAGAAGAAGAAATACTTCGTAAAAATCTACAAAAGAAATTCAAAGTACTTTTCACGCCTGCTGGTTCAATGTTTAAAAGTAGTATTGTCAATGATCCTTTAGATTTGAGTATGCTCGCATTGGCTAGAATGCAATCGCTACAAGTCGATGACAATTATGCGCTCGATGAAGGTTATCTTATTTCAAAAGATGAGCAATATTTGATTGGTTTTTTAGAACTGACTGATGATATCAATAAAGCAAAAAGCAAAGAAGAACTAACTACAATTGTAAAGGATATTTTAGCAGAAAACAATGAAAATAGTCCGACACAAGTAAGTGTTTTTGGTTCGCCAATTATCGCCCAAGAAAATGCAAGTCGTATCAAAAATGACATTATGCTCACCGTCAATATCGCTGTAGCAGTAATGATGTTATTGATTGCATTCTATTTTAGAAGTATCAAGATTTTGCCAGGTATTTTATTGCCAATATTGTTAGGAAGTGCTGTTGCTTTATTTATTTTGTATTGCAGACAAACGGCTATTTCTGCGATTTCATTGGGTATGGGTTCTGTCTTGCTCGGAACAGTGATTGATTATTCACTCCATATTTTTACTCATTTTAGAGCAGATGGCGATAGCAAGAAAGTTATCAAGCATACTGCTACGCCTATTATGATAGGTTGTATTACCACTACATTGGCCTTCTTATCATTAACGCTTACTGGAAGTAAAGCATTGATTGATTTGGCAATTTTTGCAGCAGGAAGTATGTTCTTTGGTGCTATCTTTTCATTAATCATTCTCCCATTTCTATTTAGAAATACTTTCAAAGGCGAGAAAAAAATAAAGCCAAACTTCATTGATAAAATTGCTGCGATTCCATATCACAAAAAGAAAGGACTAGTCGCTTCGATTATTGTCATTTTTGTTGTTTCTCTTTTCTTTATTCGTAATATTTCTTTTACCAAAGATTTGAACGAACTCAATTATATGCCTGATTATTTGCTAGAAGCAGAGCAAGAATTGAATAATTCATCTACGGCAATAGCTAGTAGTCTTTTTGTGATACATAAATCGACAAGTCTTGAAGAAGGATTGCAGCGAAATACAGATATTGAAAACTTAGCCAATTCGCTACAACAAGAAGGAAAAATAAAATCAATTCATACGCCATCTTCGGTTTTGATAAGTCAAAATGAAAAAACAAGTCGAAATGATCTTTGGTTGGACTACTGGACAGTAGAAAAACGAGAATATGTACAAAAAATAATTATAGAAGAAGCGCAAAAAACAGGCATCTCTGCAAAGGCATTCGATGATTTCTTTGCAACAATGGAAGAACCATCTGCTGAAGAAAAATCGACATCTTTAGATGATTTCCCTTTTTTAAAGAGCTTTGTAAAAGAAGAAAATGGCAAATACACTTTTACAATCATTATCAAATCTGAAAAAGAACACAAACCATATATCAGTGAAAAAATAAAGGAAATTGACAGTTCAATTATTGTTTTTGATAGAGCCAATATGGCGAGCGGATTGATTACACAAGTTCAACAGTCATTAAAATACATTAGTTTGATTTTGATTGTCTTGATGTTTGTGATTTTATATATTCATTTCAGACGAATAGAATTAGTCATTATTACATTTATGCCAGTCCTTTTTAGTTGGTTATTTACACTTGGACTGATGGGATTATTGCATATTTCATTCAATATGCTCAATATCGTAGTCGTTATTTTTGTCTTTGGATTAGGAATAGATTATGCTGTATTTATCATGAGTGGATTAGTCGCAGATTATCGCAATAATACACGGAAACTAGGCATCTACAAATCGTCCGTTTTACTATCGAGCATTACTACTTTTGTAGGAATAGGGGTATTGATTTTTGCCAAACATCCTGCTTTGTATTCCATTGCAGCAGCAGGAATGATTGCTATTTTTTCTGTGTTTATTTTTTCTGTAGTATTGATGCCAGCTATTTTCAATTTTATGGTTTTTAATCGTGTCAAACACAAAATGAAACCATTAGTAGTAAAAAGCTTTTTATTTACACTCATGTCATATGGAATGCTTTTGTTTGGTGTAATTATACTCTCTATTTACGGATTGTTTTTACACGCTACAATTTGGAAAAATGTGCAAAAGAAACGAGATAAGTTTCATACTACATTCCAGTATTGGGCGCAAATGTATCTTAAAGGAATGTATCCTAATCAAATCTATACATTTGTCAATGATGTAAAGGAGGATTTTTCGAAACCATCAATAATTATAGCCAATCATCAATCGCTGATAGATACGCCTATAATGGTGGCTTTAAGTCCAAAAATATTGATTTTGACTAAAGATTGGGTACGTAAATCACCAGTTTTTGGTATAGTCGCCAATTTAGCCGAGTTTTATTCTGTAGATGATGGACAGGAGGAAGTGATAAAGCAAATCAAGAAAAAACTAGATGATGGATTTTCAATTGTTGTTTTTCCGGAAGGAAGCCGATCTGACAGTTTAAAAGTAAAGCGTTTTCATAGAGGAGCATTTTATATGGCACACAAATTTGAAATGGATATTGTTCCTATTTCTATTTGTGGATCTATAGAAACTTTACACAGAGATCAATTTTGGGGGCATTTTCATCCGATGACCGTACAGATACATGAGCGTATAAAATTTGAAGATAAATCACATGGAGAAACTCATCTCGAACGCTACAAATCTATCCGAAAAACATTTAAGGCCAATCATTTAGACATCAGAAAGGAAGTGGAGAATGGAGACTATCACTACAACAAAATTGTCAGTGGTTATGTCTATAAATCTGAAAAGGAT
>JBMZDS010000160.1:0-4045 GCA_049614465.1 Chitinophagales bacterium | reverse complement strand
TCCTAAAAGAGGAAAAGTATCCGCAATGGTAGCTGCTCAGCTTTTCAATACAGGAAAAGTAATGCCAGGAGGAATTTTTGCAATACAAAATGAATTTGATAATCAATATACGATAGCTTCACTAGAATTTGTACAAGATGTAATGGGCTATAAAAATGAAGTGTCAGGAATAGAGCTAAAATTGATAGAAGGTGCTGATGAGGATGTTGTGAAAAATAATCTACAAATATCACTAGGAGATACTTTTAAAATCAAAACACGCTATGAGCAAGATGAAGCCTTGTACCAAATCATGCAAGCAGAACGCTGGGCAATAGTAGCCATTTTGGGATTGATATTGTTGATTATTTCATTCAATATAGTAGGCTCTTTATCTATGCTAGCGATGGAGAAAAAGCGAGATGTTGCTATTCTCAAAGCTATGGGTGCAGAGAAATCATTGATTCGAAATATCTTTTTGCTAGAAGGCGCATTGGGTTCTTTGATAGGAGCGTGTGTCGGCTTGCTTTTAGGAATAGGCTTATGTTATGTGCAAATAATAACAGGGTTTATCACACTAGGTATGCAAGGCGGATTTGTGGTAGAAGCATATCCTGTGATAGTAGAATTTAGAGATATATTTTTGGCTTTTGCAATGGTATTTGTGATTAGTGTAGTTGCATCATGGTATCCTGCAATAAAAGCAAGTGAGCAAGACACTAATTTTAGTGAATAGTTCTTATTCCCAAGATAATTCTACAGGTTTTTCCATGATGATTTTACCATCTAGTACTACTTTTAATAAATAATCTCCTTCTGCGTATTCGAGTGAATTGTAGGTGTAAGCAAGAGTGGTTTTGCCTGTAGGCGTACTAGGATTTTTATATATTTCGTCTACGAGTACATTTTGCATATTGAAAAGTGCGATATGGACATTTTTAGTTCGACTAAAATTCATGGTAAAACTTCCTTCGACTATTTTTTGAGGTAATGCTTGAGGTGTTATACTGTCTATTTCTTGTTCATCAGTAGAATACTGCTCTAGTACAGAATTTTCGTTTTTTACTATTGCCCATACTTGATGATAATCATCGATTCTAAAAGAATTGATTTTTACATCTTTTAATTTATTATTGGCAATATCCCACATGAGTTCTTGTGCATCGGGTTCAAAATATTGATTGTCTTCTACAAATTGGCTAAGTTGGCATAGTTGTGGTGTTGCTTTTTCTCCAAGAGTGTAAGTGTCTTCTTTACTTGGTGCATTATCATGATTTTCTATACACATGGCGTGAAGGGCTGTTGTCTTATCTTGCTGAGCAGGTGTTGAGACGAGCAATTGTTCTGTCACGATAAAATTTTGATTGCTTTCTTCATCTGCCTCAAGAATAGTCCCATTCTCTATATGGATTGATATATCGTCAGCGCTTATATTTTTTATTTTTACTACGAAAGGCGATGAGTAGTGTGTGTATTCTTCATTTACTTCAATGGCTAAAGCAATAAGATTTTTATCTAGCGCATCTTTAATCTCATATTGTTGAATTGCTAATGAAAATAAGGGCGTGAATAAAAGTAGTAGGGCAGAAAGTTTCATAATTAATACGTTTGGATAACTTTATTATAACGTATCAATTCGAAATGTTTAGTATGTAAAATTGAAATTAATTACTTCCCCCTTCCTTTCATCAAGGTAATCAGCGTGTAGAGAAATATTTTAAAATCCATTGTTAGCGACATATTTTCAATATAAATGACATCATATTTGAGTCGTTCTATCATTTCTTTTACATTTTCTGCGTAGCCATATTTTACCATTCCTAATGATGTGATACCTGGCTGCACACGCTGTAGATGTTTGCAGTGAGGTGCTTCTTTTTCCATTTGAGCAATGAAAGATGATCGCTCTGGTCTAGGTCCTATGAGAGACATATCTCCTATCAGTACATTGAAAAACTGTGGAAGTTCATCGAGTCGCCATTTTCGCATTATTTTTCCCCATGGAGTGATGCGACTGTCTCCTTCCGAAGAAAGTGCCGGACCATCTTTTTCGGCATCTACATACATGGATCTAAACTTATAAATGTCAAATTCTTTTCCTCTATGTCCTACTCGTTTTTGCTTATAAAAAATATCCCCTTTTGACGACAGTTTTACTTTCAATGCGATAAACGCAAATAAAGGCAATAGTAACAATAAACTCACAGATGATACCATCAAGTCGACTATCCTTTTGATTAGTTTTTGCCATTTAGGCATCAAGTCAGGATAAAGTTCGATGAGTGGAGTCCCGATAATGTGACTCATTTTTACCGAACCAGAAAGAATGTCGTAAATATCAGGTATGATTTTGATGAAAAGATCTCTTCCTGAAAGTGAATTGATAATTTCATTGAGTACTTTATGCTCTCCACTATCTATGGCGATGACGATTTCCTCTATTTTATATGCATTGATTATGGATTCGATATCTTTTACTTCTCCGAGATGTACAAGATGATTTTTCAAGCCATTGACGCTTTCTTTGTTGATCGATAAAAAACCTTTGAAATCATATGCATAGTTGTGCTTTTCTTCATGATTGACATAAAAATCTACAGCTTCATGATTACTGCCTATAATAAGCGTAGGGTAGCCATATTTTCTATTGTGCAATCTGTATTTTGCCCAAGTGAGCAATACCATACGAATAGTGACTGTGAACAAAAAATGTACAATAAACAAAAAAGAAGCAGTAGCATAATAATGGGTGTATGAACTTACCCAATCATCTAATAGTAAAGTGAAAAAGATAATAATGACACCTATCAATGTTTGTATAAAAGTGCGTCCAATATCTCCAAATCTCGATTTTCGATAAATGTCAGTATAAGTACCCGTGATAAAGTAAAAAAACATCCATACTAATGGCAAAAATATAATGGCTAGTACAAAATTGTTGTCTTGTAAAAGACTACTATAGTCTATACTTACCTGCTCAATATATTTTTTTCGAAAAAGATAAAATATAAGCCATGTAAAAGTAGCGCAGAGCCAGTCTGCAATCATATACCAAAATATGCCGCTTCGCTTGGTGTGTATCATTTAGCGATAGATGATTTTTATATTGTCTACATAAACATTTGCATCTGTGACACTATTACTTTTTTGTAAAGAAAAGAAAAAGTTAAATTCTTCTGCGTTGAGATTAAAGGTAAGATTAGTCAAATCAAAGTATATTTTTTGCCATTCATCGTTAGGATAAAATGATGTCAAAAATGTAGCTCCGGTAGATGCTCCATTATTGAAACCTTCAATTCCCATCTCAAAAGAATGTTCGCCTTTAAAACTAACTTCCAAATAAACTTGAGAATCTTCAGGGATATCTATAAAAGTAGCTGTTGTCGCTTCTGCTAATGGTGTATCTTCATCTACATAAAGTGTGCCTGCGCGACCTTCGATATTTTCACTATCATTGGCGTCAGTACGTGTCATTCCACTAAAAATATTACTACTCTCAAAAGTTTCATTGAGTACGAAAGTAAGCCCATCTTTATACTCAAATACAGGACTAATGATAGTGGTATCTTGTGGTGTGAATGTTAGTGTTGTATTGTAAGGCTTTAGAAATGGATAGATTTCTCTCAAAAGAGGATCTCCGCTGACCATGATGCCAGCATTGATAACAACATCACGCTCGCCACTTATTAAAGCAGGAACTATTTTAGGATATTCGTGTACACCTACGTTTTCTCCTTCACTTTCTATCCAAAGATCACTGATGCCATGTATTGCAGTACCTTCATCATCCTCTACATTGAGCGATACACTGTCTATCTGTATATAGGCAGGAATCCCGTCATTGGGCGGCTTGGTGCAGCTCGTGCTTAGCAGTATTAGTAGAGCGATTATTGATAAAATCTTATTTTTTAACATCGGACAAATATATGTATTTAGCGTGTTTCATTGTTAACGCTAAAGTCATAAATATATTTTTGAATGAAAACGATAAAAAATATGTCACATCATTCTATCTCAAAAAAACATAAAAATAACTTCTATATTGGAGGTCTAAATGTATGTTCAT
>JBMZDS010000159.1:0-4060 GCA_049614465.1 Chitinophagales bacterium | reverse complement strand
ATGTTTACTCGACCAGAGAAATTTTCGATGTATTGGAAAGAGACATTTAGACAGACTTATCAGATAGGAATCGGTTCTATGCCTATTATAGCGATAGTATCGACCTTTGTAGGTGCTGTGACAGCAGTACAGTTTTCTATTCAGCTTTTAGATATAGGTATTATCCCTATGTGGTGGATGGGCTTGATTATCAGAGATTCCTTGATTTTGGAATTAGCTCCTACGATATGCGCTCTTTTATTAGCCGGAAAGGTTGGTTCTAACATTGCTTCTGAGTTAGGAAGTATGCGTGTGACAGAGCAGATAGATGCTCTAGAGATAATGGGTGTCAATACTACAGCCTACCTTGTAGGACCTAAAATAATGGGTGCTATGCTGATTATTCCTTTTTTAATCATTATGGCTGTGTTTTTAGGGATAATAGGAGGAGTTTTGGCAGGGTCGCTAGGAGGTTTCTTTAGTCCTGCGGAGTATGTCAAAGGACTACAAACAGACCATGTGCCCTTCTATATGTTTATCATGATAGTTAAAGCTGTTGTATTTGGATTTATTATCGCATCTGTATCGTGTTTTCAAGGCTACTATGTTAAAGGGGGGGCATTAGAAATAGGAAGTGCCAGTACTAGAGCAGTTGTCAATAGTTCGATTATTATCATTATTACCAATTTCTTAATAGCATTTCTATTCTTATGATACAAGTTGTAGACATTAAAAAACGATTTGGCAATCAAGAAGTCTTGAAAGGGATTTCTGTAGATTTTAAAAGTGGCAAGTGCAATCTTACTATAGGATCGAGTGGAGCGGGTAAGACAGTTTTCTTGAAGTGTCTTGTAGGCTTATTTTCGCCAGAAGAAGGAGATATCTTGTATGACGGTCGTAAGTTAAAGGAGATGTCTGTCAAAGAGAAAAAATCATTGCGTAATGAAATGGGGATGCTTTTTCAGGGCAATGCACTTTTTGATTCACTTACAGTAGAGGAGAATGTGCGATTTCCATTGGATATGTTTACGGAGATGAGCATGGAGGAAAAAACTGAACGAGTCAATTTTTGCCTAGGGCGAGTCAATCTACCTAATGCTAATGATAAATTTCCAGGAGAGATAAGTGGAGGTATGATGAAGCGTGTAGGTATAGCTAGAGCGATAGTAATGAATCCAAAATATCTTTTTTGTGATGAGCCTAACTCAGGACTTGATCCCAAGACGGCATTGGTTATAGATGAGCTGATACAGGAGATAACTCAAGAATACAACATGACGACCATTATCAATACCCATGATATGAATTCTGTAATGGGTATAGGGGATAAAGTGGTTTTTCTACATCAAGGACTCAAGCATTGGGAAGGAACAAAAGAAGATGTAATGGAAACAGAAAATCAAGAGTTGTTCAATTTTATTTTCCCGTCAGACTTCTTAAAACAACTCCGTTCTGCTGCTTTGAGCAATAAATAAGGACAAAACAACACATTTTTCAAGAGAGAGTTAACCTATGTATTTTGTGTGTCAAACAAAAGGATTTCATTTTGGCATACCAATTGCATTCTACTGTTTTGTATTAAATAAATGAGATTATGAGAAAACTGCTTTTATTATTCGTTCCTGTGTTATTTTTACTTTCTGCCTGTAAAACATTAGTCCCTTTTACAGAAGAATTGGCTACTCAGCACAATTGGGAGGAATCAGAGTTAGAATCACTACAATATTACAATTCTGAAACTATTGTACTCAATAGATATGTCACAAGTGATGAGGCAAGCATCGTTTCAGGTACATCAAAGATGGTAGACGGGAGACAAGTAGAAGAGATTATTATTAAAGAAGGAACTCCAGGTATTGTTACTGCTTTTCCTGATGGTGAGCGTATGGCAGTTAGTTTTGAGATAAGTGATGATTATTATCTGACATTTGGAGTCGATGAAGCAAGAGGAGAACGATATTATCTACGTCTAAAAGAATATAAGAAAAATGAATACGCTAAGGTTACATATATAGGGAAAGTATATAATTTGACTCCTCAATCACTCAATTCATTTTTGCAGATAAATATGAAGAAAGTACTCAACGAAGAGAAAAAACAACGCATTGCTAAAGGGCGAAAGCTATAATTTTGACATAAACAAGCAATAAACGACACATTTTCTGCCTCTCTGTTCGGAAAATATAGCGTAAAGACTATATTTGCACTCTTAAAATTTTTAGAACAGTATAAAATCAATATAAATAGATGGCAGTTATAGGACAAATCAGAAACAGACTAGGGTGGTTGCTTATTGCATTTATTGGGTTTGCAATTGTAGCTTTTTTGTTAATGGACATAGGCGCAGGGCAAGGACAAGGCAATAGAACGACAGATAATACACTCGCAGAAGTCAATGGCATGCCGCTTGACTATTTAGAATTCAACGAAAAGTACGATCAAAATGTACAGAATGCGTACGCACAAAATGGTGGTGCTGAACTTTCAGAATTTGAGCAAAACCAATTGCGTGAAAATACGTACAACCAAATGGTTAATGAACAATTGTTTAATGAAACGTATGACGAGCTAGGAATAGATGTAAGTAAAGTAGAAGTAGTAGATATGACTACAGGAAAGACTTTACACTATTTTATGGAGCAAAACTTTGCTGGTGAAGATGGAACTTTTGATGCTGCATTGTTTAACAATCATATCGCTACACTTGATATAGACAATCCTGGTACAGAGATAGGAAGCAAAAGAAGAGAATGGAACAATATAGAAGATGCACTTATACAAGATAGACATCAGACTAAATATTTTACATTGGTAAACAATGGATTGACAGTGCCTACTTGGATGGCACAAATGCAAAATGGTTTGAATAATAGTAGTGTCAATGTAGAATATGTAATGTTGCCATATACAGATATAGATAATGCTACTTTGGAAATCACAGATGCAGATTTGCAAAAATATGCAGATGAGCATGCTGGCGAATTTGAAGCAGAAGAGTCTGTAGCAATGAAGTATGTGAAATTTCCAATCGTGCCGTCACAAAATGACTATATCGTAGAAAGTACTTGGATGGCAGAAAAAACAACAGAATGGACGACTAGCGAAAATGATTCTATTTTCGTTCGTTTATATTCTGAGAGTGCATGGGATCCTTTCTATTATACAGAAGCAGAATTGATAAGTAAATATGCAGATACTTTATTTACAGCAGAAGAAGGTGCAATTTTTGGTCCATCACAAAACTTAAATCAATTTGAAGTTGTAAAATTGATTGATAGAAAATTAATTGCAGATTCTTTACAAGCTAGACATTTATTGCTTTCTGGAGAAAATCTTCAAACACAAGATGATGTTATTGCTATTAATGCTTTAGCAGATAGTTTATATACCTTGGTAGATAGTTTAGGAGTTTCATTGAGTAGTTTGACAGCACAATATTCTGATGATAAAGCAAATAGTTTCAATGGTGGTGATTTAGGATGGGTATTCAAAGGGCAAATGGTAGCTCCTTTCGAATACGCTATTTTCCACCAGATGAATGAAGGTGATGTGAAAATTGTTTATTCTGAATTTGGAATACACATAGTAGAAGTATACAAGTCGGAGCAAACTACACCTGCTGTTAAGGTAGCAAAACTTACTCGTACGGTATATCCAAGCGATGAGACAATCAATAGATTGTATGCAGATGCAAATACTTTTGGTGGAAATCACAATACATTAGAAACATTTGCTGGAGCAGCTGATTCTGTCAATATGATAGATGCACCTAGTGTAGCAAAAATGGCAAATACACTTCCTCAATTGCAAGGCAATGCTCGACAATTAGTAAAATGGGCATTCAATAATGAAGAAGGAGCTGTATCTGCACCATTTGCAGTAGGTGAAGATTATGTAGTAGCTATAGTCAATAGCAAAAACGAAGGAGGAAATGCAAATCTAGATGCTGTAAGAGTAGAAGTCATCAAAGAGAAAAAAGCAGAACAACTTATTGCTAAAATGAGTGGTACAGATATCGCTAGTATTGCAAGTGCTAATGGGAAAACTGTAACTCCTGCTAATGGAGTTAATTTTAACAATA
>JBMZDS010000158.1:0-4061 GCA_049614465.1 Chitinophagales bacterium | reverse complement strand
AAGAGAGTGGTTTTCTTGAATATTTGATGGAATACAGTCTTTTCAGAATCGACTCATTGGATTTTCAAAATTTGGAAAACTCAATCTTGACAAGTGAGAGATTTAATGAAGGTAAATACTATTTAAATACTGAATTAGACAACTATTTGAATAAAAATAACCTAGAAATAATATCTACATTCTCAATCACTGAGAAACAATACGACAAGACCTATTACATCTACTTACTATCTGATCGAAAAACTTTTGCTATATGTAAAATCAACCATTAAAAAAACGCTTTACAATAAAACATAAACTACATTAAAACGCAGCTTAGCCAAAACGTTAGGCAAAAACCAATAAATCACTTATCTATTCTCCATATCCGCCAATTTATCAGCTTGCTCCGCTAGACGAAGTTTTTCTATCACTTGATCTACATCACCATTGATGATAGCATCCAAATGATACAATGTCAAATTGATACGATGATCGGTGACACGACCTTGCGGATAGTTGTAAGTACGAATTTTTGCAGAGCGATCTCCAGTCGAAACCAATGATTTTCTGCGTCCAGAAAGTTCGGCATGTTGTTTTGCCATAGCCGACTCATACAAGCGTGAGCGTAGCCATCCCATAGCAATTTCTCTATTTCGAAGTTGCGAACGTCCCTCTTGACACTCTACCACTACATTTGTAGGAATGTGTGTGATACGAACAGCAGATTCGGTCTTATTGACGTGCTGCCCACCTGCTCCACTCGCTCTAAATGTATCAATACGCAAATCAGCAGGGTTAATATCTACATCTACTTCATCTACTTCTGGCAATACCGCTACAGATGCAGCCGAAGTATGTACACGTCCTTGCGATTCTGTTTTTGGAACACGCTGTACACGGTGTACACCACTTTCATATTTCAATGTACCATAGACATTTGCGCCTTTTACATTAAGTACTACTTCTTTAAAACCTCCAGCAGTTCCTTCGTTTTCGCTGATAAGTTCCATTTTCCAGCCTTTACCTTCACAATAGTTCTTGTACATACGATACAAGTCTCCTGCAAAAATACTTGCTTCATCTCCTCCCGCTCCTGCACGGATTTCTAACATCACATCTTTTCCATCTTCAGGATCTTTCGGAACAAGCAATATTTTAATTTCCTCTTCAAGTTTTTCTTTTTGTGGCTCTAAATCAGACAATTCCAATTTCGCCATATCACGAAACTCTTCGTCTTTTTCGTTAGCAATTATATCTTTGTTTGCATTGATATTGCTAATAACATCTTTATATCTATCATAGATATTTTTGACGTCTTCTAGCTCTTTATATTCTTTACTCAAGCGAGTAAATTCTTTCATGTCAGACACAACATCTGGATCAGAAAGTTTTTGACGAACTTCTTCGTATTTTATGATTATGGGTTCTAATTTATCGAGCATTGCTTCATTTTTTCAGATGGTGAAGATACAGTTAATGAGACTAAAATGGTAATTTGACTTTAAGCCTATTTCGGAAAAAGTTTCTCCGCCTTTTTCATTTCTTTATTTATCTGAAAAGTCAAGATGTGCCAATACATAATAAAATCACTCGCCAAACTGTATAATGGATACTGAAAAGTTGCCGGTTTGTTTTTCTCAAAGAAAAAATGACCAAACCAAGCAAAACCATAACCTGCCAAAGGTAAAAAAGCAAATAAAATCCATTTTTGCCATAAAAAAGCCAAAACAACCAAGATAAAGAGTAAACTTGTTCCTATAAAATGAGTGATGCGTGTAGAAAGTAGACTATGTTCCATTAAGTAATAAGGATAAAACTCTTTCAGACTATTAAATTGTGGGGCTTTATTTGACATACAGGAGGTTTATCCTCTAAAAATACACATTTTATCAGAGTCTTGCGATTATTTTAGTCTCTCCTTTGCACCTAGCAGCACACTTTGTACATTTGCACAAAATAATCCAAGCATGAATTTTCAAAATATACTTACTGCTGTTGATGGAAATGTTCTTATCATCACTATCAATCGCCCAAAGAATCTAAACGCACTCAATAAACCTACAATAGAAGAAATTTCGGAGGCCATTAATTTGCTCCATGAAGAAGATGCTTTGAGAGGAGCCATTATTATAGGAAGTGGAGAAAAAGCTTTTGTAGCAGGAGCAGATATTAAAGAATTTTCTAGCTTCAATCTAGAACAAGGAAAACACTTAGCTGCAAACGGACAAGAAATTTTATTTAACAAAATAGAAGAATCTGCAAAACCAATCATTGCTTGTGTAAATGGGTATGCATTGGGTGGTGGATGCGAATTAGCAATGGCATGTCATATGCGAATTGCTAGTGAAAATGCTATGTTTGGATTGCCAGAAGTTAGTCTTGGATTGATACCTGGCTATGGAGGTACGCAACGATTGCCTCAAATCGTAGGAAAAGGAAAGGCATTAGAAATGCTTATGACTGCATCGATGATAAAAGCAGATGAGGCATATCGAGTTGGCTTAGCAAACTATGTTGTGACACAAGAAGAACTGATAGAAAAAGCAAAAAGTATTTTTAAGAAAATAAGTAAAAACGCTCCATTGGCTGTTGCCAAAACTATCGAAGCTGTTAATGCATTTAACAAAGAAGATGAAGACGGTTTTGCAAAAGAAATAGAATTATTTGGAGAATGCTTTGCAACCGAAGATTTTATTGAAGGAACAACTGCATTTGTAGAAAAACGTAAAGCAGATTTTAAAGGGAAATAATTATTTCACGCAAAGGCGCTAAGTATTTTAAATGTTTTTTAAACTCTACATAATAGTTGTCTTATGACAGAAAATGAATTATCTAAAATAATCGTCAATACTTGTTTCGAAATTCATTCAACTTTGGGACCAGGACTTTTTGAATCGGTTTATGAAGAAATATTATTTTTTGAGTTAGAAAAACAAGGATTAAAAGTAGATAGACAAAAAGCGATTTCAATAATATGGAAAGGCGTAAAAATGGATAAAGGTTTTTATGCTGATTTAATAGTCGAGAACAAAGTATTGATAGAACTAAAATCAGTAGAAAAAGTAACAAAAGTTCATCAAAAGCAAGTGCAAACATATTTAAAGCTAACAGGAATAAAACTAGGATTACTAATCAATTTTAATGAATCACTAATAAAACACGGCATACAAAGAATCGTAAACAACTTATAAAATTACACTTCAATGTAAAGAACTTTTGCGTCAGCAAAAGAAAAGTCTTTGCGGCTTTGCGTGAAATAAAAAACATATTTTTATGAAAACAAGAATAGAAAAAGACACAATAGGAAAAGTAGAAGTGCCAGCAGATAAATATTGGGGCGCACAAACACAGCGATCTACACAAAACTTCAGAATCAATGAAGCAGTTGACAAAATGCCGATAGAAGTTATTCGTGCATTTGCTGTATTGAAAAAAGCGGCTGCTTTAACGAATGCTGAGTTGGGTGTGTTGGATAACAGCAAAGCGGAAATAATAGGAAAAGTTTGTGATGAAATACTAGAAGGAAAATTAGATGACCAATTTCCATTAGTAATCTGGCAAACAGGCTCAGGTACACAAAGCAATATGAATTGTAATGAAGTTATTGCTTATCGTGCACACGTTTTGAATGGTGGAGCTTTGACAGATGAGAAAAAATCTGTTCACCCAAATGATGATGTCAATAAATCACAATCATCAAACGATACTTTCCCTACAGCTATGCATATAGCAGCATATAGTATGTTGATGGAAGTGACTTTACCAGGGATAGCTGATTTGCGTGAAACATTAGCAGAAAAAGCGGAAGCATTTAAAGATGTGGTAAAAATAGGTCGTACTCACTTTATGGATGCTACGCCTTTGACGCTTGGACAAGAATTGTCAGGCTATGTATCACAACTCGATCATGCTATCCGTGCGATAGACAATTCGCTAGATCATTTATCAGAATTAGCTTTGGGTGGTACAGCCGTAGGAACAGGAATAAACACACCTAAAGGATATTCGGAAATGGTAGCGGAAAAAATCGCTGAATTATCAGGATTGCCTTTTGTAACTGCAGAAAATAAATTTGAAGC
>JBMZDS010000157.1:0-4086 GCA_049614465.1 Chitinophagales bacterium | reverse complement strand
GAAAATTGGAAGAAGAAATGCCTGTCATTTTAAGTATTGGAGCAATCGAAGAAATGACCTTTGATGCAGCCTTAGATTTTATCTCTCCGAAAGGAGTTGATGAGGAAGGAACAGTAAAATTTACAATACAATCTTCTTTTGAAAATCCAGACAGTGTTATCCTCCGTGCTGGTTATTCTGCCAATGCAGAAATAGTACTAGATAAGCGTGAAAATGTATTGGCTATCAGTGAGGGAAATATCACGTTTAGTGGAGATAGCATCTATGTAGAAGTAGAAACGGAAGAACAGATTTTTGAAAAAAGAATGATAGAAATAGGATTATCAGATGGAATGATGGTAGAAGTACTTTCAGGTATTGATAGTACTGATAGAATAAAAATCCCTCATTCTGGCACAGATTACTAATCCTTTTCTGCATTTTTGCATATAGATTTTTTAAATACACTTCTTATGAATAAGATATTGATGACTTTTCTTTTCCTCACCGCTTTTTTTGTGGGAAATTCGCAGATAAGTACTTCTACCGCATGGACGCTACAAGATTGTATAGATTATGCTATGGAAAACAATATAACGATACAGCAATCGTCTCTTTCGCTAGACCAAGCAGAGAATACTGTAATGCAAAGCAAGATGAATATCTATACGCCTATCATCAATGCCAATGTATCGCACAATTTTAATTTTAGCAATTCGATTGATCCTTTGACGTATGAGTTTATACAGCAAAACACACAATCTACACAGTTTAGTTTGTCAGGAAATTATTCTCTTTTTGAAGGAATGAGTAGAATACACACACTCAAAGCAAATCAAGAAGCGGTAACGGCAACAACTTATGACATAGAAGCGGTAAAAGATAACACAAGGCTCTTAATTGCTAATTATTATCTGCAAGTACTAGTGGCTAATGAAGTCTTGCAAGTAGCTAAAGAGAAAAAAACATTGACTGAAAATCAACTCAGCAACACACAGCAACTTGTAGATGCTGGAGTTGTTGCTAAAGGAGATATTTTTAATATAGACGCACAATTAGCTAATGATGAAATGAGTATCGTTAATGCTGAAATCAATTTAGAAAAAGCGCTTAATCAATTGAAAATAGTCCTACAACTTGATCCTTATCAAGAGTTGATGATACAAGGGTTTTCTACAGAGCAAGCAGTAGTGGCAGAACCAACTCCACCACAATCTATCACAGCAAGTGCTTATACCTTTATGCCAAGTATTTTATCATCAGAATCTCGTCTTTCTGTAGCAGAATATCAATATAAAGCAGCCAAAGGAAGTCTTTCTCCTACAATATCATTAAATGGCTCGATAAGCACCAATTATTTTAATGCTGCTCGTGAAGCAATAGGATTTGAGAATATATCTTTTCCTACAATAGGAACAGTACAAGGAAGCGGAGAATCTGTTGTTTCTAATATACCAGATGGAGATGTTGTGTTTGAAGACAAAAAGTTTGGAGCACAACTCAAAGACAATTTAGGAGAAAATTTATCTATCAGTATGAGTATTCCTATTTTCGGAAAATGGCAACGAATGATAGCGATAGACAATGCTAAAATCAATATTGAAAATGCAGAATTGACTATTGAAAGTCAAAAAAATGAAGTCTCACAAAATGTATTTAATGCCTATACAGATGTATCGGCAAGTGTAAAAAGACATCAAACTGCCGAAAAAAGTGTGACCGCAGCCGCAGAAGCGTTTCGTTATGCTGAAGAAAAACTCAATGCAGGCGTATCTAATTCGCTAGAATTTGAAACCTCAAAGAATAGATTGATAAACGCACAAGCTGAACTCATCCAAGCCAAATACGAATACTATATGCGAAAGATGATTCTCAATTACTATAAATCGGGAGAATTGAGTTTGTAGGAAATCTCTTGAACCCGAATTATGTAATAGAACTTCGTCATGAGGATTCAAAATACAATGAAATAAAGCTTTTTAGAATTTTATCATAGCCACAGTTATGGTGGAATTCTAAAAAGTAGTGAAACGTCTTATTTCGCAGTAGTTTGAAGACAGAATAGATTTTCTATTGCATAATTCGGGTTGAATCAAGACTAACCTACCGCTCTTTTTCTTAATTTTACCCTATATTTAAAAAATATGAGCAAAAAATTATTGTACATACTAGGAGCGATAGCTATTGTTTTGATTTTAATAGTTGTATTTGGTAGAGATAAATTTGGGGATAGAGATATCGTAAAAGTAGCGGTAGAAGATATTGAACAAAGAGACATCATAGAAACCGTAGGCACAAATGGTAAAATTTATCCTGAAAAACAAGTGCGACTGTCTGTAGAAATACCAGGAGAAGTCACCAAAATACATGTACAAGAAGGAGACTCTGTACAAGAAGGTGATTTGCTACTCGAAATCAACCCTTCTACTTCTGTAACGGCCGTCTCAAGAGCCAACGCGACATACAAACAAACACAAGCCAATCTTGAATCTGCAAAAGCGACTAGCTCACAAGCCGAAGCGCAGTTTATTATTACACAAAAAGAATACAATCGCCAACAACAATTGCTCAACTCAGGAGTACTTTCTTCTAGCGAATTTGACCAAGTAGAATCACAATATTATACTGCTATAGGGCAAAAAGAGTCTGCTTCACAAAATGTACAGGCATCACGCTATCAAGTAGAAAGTGCTCTAGCAACACTACAAGAAGCACAAGAAAATCTATCAAAAACTAAACTTTATGCTCCTATGTCAGGCATTGTATCTGCGCTCAATGTAGAGCAAGGTGAAAAAGTAGTAGGAACAGCACAAATGGCAGGAACAGAATTAATCACTATTGCTGACCTTGACAATATGGAACTCCAAGTAGAAGTAGGAGAAAATGATGTGCTACGAATAAGCTTAGGAGATACAGCAGATATAGAAGTCGATGCTTATTTAGGAGAAAAATTTCAAGGGATAGTATCACACATTGCTTATTCGTCCAATGAACTATTAGGACAGCAAGTCACCAAGTTTCAAGTAAAAATAAAATTGATCTCTTCATCGTATAAGCACCTTGTCAATGCAGAAGCGGGACACAGCTATCCTTTTAGACCAGGAATGTCCGCTACCGCAGATATTATCACAGACAAGCAAAGCAATATAATCACAGTACCGATACAGTCTGTCACGCTTCGTGACAATGATAGTACAAAAAACACTTATCAAGTGGTCTATCTAATAGAAGATGATATCGCCCAAGAGTATATCGTAGAGACAGGCGTACAAGATGATTCGTATATCCAAATACTAAGCGGAGTAGAAGGAGGAGCAGTGGTTTCTGCTCCATTCAAAGCTATCTCCAAAGAATTGAAGGATGAACAATCAGTAACAGTGG
Source organism: Chitinophagales bacterium (assembly GCA_049614465.1). Classification (GTDB taxonomy): domain Bacteria; phylum Bacteroidota; class Bacteroidia; order Chitinophagales; family UBA8649; genus JBMZDS01. Next base: position 726 of record JBMZDS010000157.1, on the reverse strand, counting down.
TCTCAGAAGAAGAACTCTTTGCTGATTAAGCAGCCAATGCTTCAAACTCCAATTGTCCTACTTTCGTTTCTGCTTTTTCTACATAAACCAACAAACTTTCTAAATACTGCTTATCAGTCTTATAGTCAAAGTGATTTTTGTCTAGTCGATTGAGTGCGTTATAGCAATGAATACGTGCATGTGTGCATTGCATTTTTTCGAGCATCATACTTGCCAAAAAACTATGAATATAAACCGCTGTATAGTTATTGCTTTGTTTTGCAAAAATCAAGACTTCACGAGCCGTATCGATAGCTTTATCTTTCATGCCGTTATTGGCAAAGTCAATCGCCATTTCAAATAACTGCTCTACATTTACTTTACTGTTAAATACATTGCTTCCTGCTATTGGAAAAATCTGTGTGTTTGATGTGTATGTCTTCATGATATAAATATTTTATACCACAAAGGTGAAGGAGTAGACCGCAGTGTATCTGCGGAGTGATTTTTTTATTGTTTTTTTTTACTTACTGTTTCATCAAACAGCTCTAAATTGACCAAATAAGAGAAACAAACAATAAAACCAAGTCTGTTCTATCAGAAAAGGAAATTTCGTTTTATAGCTTCTATACATAGTCGTTGGTGTTGGTGATGAAAGCGCATTCATTTCCATTTTGTTGCACATAGCTATTGAGCGTTTCATATGATATGGGTCAGAAACAATCAAAGCAGTTTCCAAATCAAAGC
>JBMZDS010000156.1:0-4106 GCA_049614465.1 Chitinophagales bacterium | reverse complement strand
ATTGACATTATCACCATCCAAATCCGCTAGCACTAAATCAAAATCTTTATTTTGCTGTACAAAATCTTGCAAATCAGTATAAATCAGTTGCATTCTGCTCATCGAACCCATACTAGCTTGTATGACTTTGGGATTGTAGCAGTCTGCACATGTCGTAGAGCATACTATTTGCTCAAGCCCAAACCAATCAGCCGTACGAATAATCGTCCCGAGATTGCCCGGATCGCGTATATCATCCAATACCAATATCAATGATGCTGATGTATCTATTTGTTGTGACTTGTCTATCTCAAAAACTGCCAAGACTTGCTGCGGATTTTTCAAAGCACTGATTTGTGAGAGTTGTTTATTATTTGCCTGATGTAAATCAATGTCAAAAGATGTTATTTTTGGTAAATAATCGGCATACCATTCCTCTTTCGCAAAAACTCCTCTACATTTGTAGTCAGATTGGATAAATTCTAGCACACTTTTTGTTCCTTCCACTACAAACTGAGCATATCTTTCTCGATATTTTTTCTGCTGTAAGGAGCGAATAGTTTTAATTTGTGCGTTAGATATAGTGTGCATACTCAAAATATAAGAGCATAAAGGTAATATATAGATATAGAATTTTGTGGGGAATTGTGATTCCTTTGTTGATTATGGGAATGAGTTCGTGCAATGTGACTTCTGCTCTCCAAGAAAACGAATCGCTTCTTGTCAAAAACAAAATCGTCATCAATGGAGAGATTTCCAACAAAAGAGCATTAAAAGAATCTCTAGAAACAATCCCTATTCAGTCTCCCAATCGTAAAATGTTTGGTGTACTGCCTGTACGACTAGCTATTTATTCTTCGGCAAGTCAAAAGAAATACAACAAGTTTCGTAACTGGCTGATGAAAAGTGTGGGAGAAGAACCTGTTGTATTCAAACCTGTCATCGCCAATAAATCTGCTCTAGATATTCGAACATATATGTTTAATAGGGGGTATCTGCATAGCGAAGTACAAGAAACACATACAATCAACAAGAAAAAAACAGTCGTCACGTACACCATTACTCCCAATGAACAATTCTTTATCGATTCTATTTTTTTACCTAAAAATCATCCTGAGTTCGTTGCATTACTTGACAAGAAAAAGAAAGATCAACTCTTATTTGAAGGAGATCCATTAGATATAGATGTATTAGATGAAGAACGAAAACGGATAGCAGATATATTTAGAAACAAAGGATACTATTATTTCAGTAAAGACTATATTGTATTTGAAATAGATAGTAATTATACAGAGAAAACCGCTAATCTTCATTTAAAAATCAATGAACCTATAAATGGAAATGGACATCAAAAGTATGACATCAACAATGTATATACATACACCAACTATCAATTAGGGGCAGAAAATCAAATATTGAATGATACGATAAATGAAGAGGAATATTATTTCATAGCTGATAAACATCAATACCGAACACGCATGTTGAGAAGTGGTATTTTCTTTGAAAAAGGTGAAAAATTTAAACTTGATAATTTTTTCGACACGAAAAGAAAGATTTCCAATTTTGGTACATTCCGATTTGTAGACATCAATTTTGCAGACATAAGTGACTCTACAGGTCAAAACCTACTAGATGTACATATTCATCTAACTCCTGCAAAAAAACAGTCCATGTCTATCCAAGTAGAAGGCAATCAAAATACACTAGGACTTACAGGCTCTGCTGTTTCATTTACTTATCGAAACAAAAACTTATTCCAAGGAGCAGATTTACTACAATTTAGGATTTCATCAGGATTAGAATTTCAATTTAATGGCAATGGACAGGCACTCAACAATACAGATGTGACGACAGAATTAAGCTATTCTCTCAATCGCTTTCTACTGCCTTTCCCTATGAAAAAAGTATCGAAGAAAAGTAATGTAAAAACAACGTTTACTCTGGGGTATCAATATCAGCGTAGAATAAAAAACTATTCTTTGCATTCCACCAATTTCTCTTTTGGCTACGAATGGAACGAGTCCAACAATAAAAAACATATCTACAATCCTATTTCTCTCAATTTTCTGCTGATTCCGAAGAAAACAGATGAATTTCAATCCTTACTTGATCAAATTCCATCGCTTCGAAGAAGTTTTGAAGAACAATTGATAGCGGGTTCTAACTACACTTTTCTATATTCTAATAAAAATAAGGAAACGGACAGATCATACATGTATTTCAATGGAAATATTCGTCTAGCAGGTAATGTCATACAAGCCTTTGCTGCCACAATCAATAAAAACAAAGAAAAAGAAAAGCCATACGGCATTGGAAAAAGAGAGTATTCACAATTTGCTCGTTTTGAAGGAAATATCGTTCATCACTGGGATTTTTCACGGCATGCTCAGCTTGTGACTCGCTTCAATACAGGGATTATCGTTCCTTATGGAAATTCAGAATTTGCGCCTTATTTTCAACAGTTTTATGCAGGAGGAGCAAATAGTGTCAGAGCTTTTCGTCTACGTGCTATAGGACCAGGGACATACGCTGACACAACAGCTACGAATAATGACAATTTATTTTTCGACCAAGCAGGAGATATCAAAATAGAGACGAATACTGAATTGAGATTTGATATTTACAAATTTTTCAAGGGAGCTATTTTTGTAGATGCAGGAAATGTTTGGTTGCTAAAAAATGATACTGCTCGTGTAGGTGGTCAATTTGAATTCAATCAGTTTCACAAAGGTATTGCATTGGGTACAGGGTTTGGTGCCAGATTAGATTTTAGTTATTTTGTTATTCGTCTTGACATGGCATTCCCTATTCGAGATCCTAGACTACCTGCTGGTGAAACTTGGGCGATTAAAGATTTCAAGTTTTTTGATAAACAGTGGAGAAAAGAAAATTTAATTTTTAATTTGGCAATCGGATATCCATTCTAACATGAATATAAACCTAGACCCACATAAAGATAGATTGCAAAACGAAGAACTTGAAGTTGATAAGGCTCTACGTCCCAAGAAATTTCAAGATTTTAGTGGACAAAAGCAAATACTTGACAATCTTGAGATTTTTGTACAAGCAGCCAAACTACGAGATGAAGCACTAGACCATGTTTTGCTTCATGGCCCTCCAGGTTTAGGAAAAACGACACTTTCTCATATCATCGCCAATGAAATGGGTGTCAATGTAAAAGTAACTTCTGGTCCTGTATTAGAAAAACCAGGTGATTTAGCAGGATTATTGACCAATTTGGAAGAAAATGATGTGCTTTTCATTGATGAAATACATCGACTCAGTCCTGTCATAGAAGAGTATTTATATTCTGCTATGGAAGACTACAAAATCGATATCATGATAGATACTGGCCCTAGTGCTAGGACTGTTCAGATAGAACTTGCACCATTTACACTTGTGGGAGCAACTACACGTTCTGGATTGCTTACAGCACCATTGCGATCTCGATTTGGTATCACGCTACGCATGGAGTATTATGATAAAAATACCCTTGCAGGAATTATAGAACGCTCATGTGATATACTCAAAGTAAGGATAGACAAAAATGCAGCTCTTGAAATATCGAGCCGTAGTAGAGGAACTCCTAGAATAGCGAATCTTTTACTGAAAAGAATTCGTGATTTTGCACAAATAAAAGGAGATGGGACTATCAATCTTGAAATCGCAAAATTTGGACTTAATGCGCTAAATGTCGATGAAAATGGACTAGATGAAATGGATAATCGTATTCTACACACTATTTTGGATAAATTTGGCGGAGGTCCTGTAGGACTGACAACCATAGCCACTGCTGTGAGTGAAGATGCAGGCACAATAGAAGAAGTATACGAACCATTTCTAATCAAAGAAGGCTACCTCAAACGAACACCTAGAGGAAGAGAAATTACAGAAAAGACCTTCAAACACTTTGGCAAAAATCCACCAATGCAGGCAGGAAGTTTGTTTTAATAAAATTAAGCAATCTCATGATTTCCCCCATAAAGGATAAATACTGTTGCTATAGTATTCTACTACAATTTTAAAAGAAACTATAAGGTTTTCTCAAAAGGTTATCTATTTTTGTGTTCTTATTTTTCCTAAAGAATACCTAAAAAACTATGATAAAATACGATAACAAAAAC
>JBMZDS010000155.1:0-4132 GCA_049614465.1 Chitinophagales bacterium | reverse complement strand
GAAAAAACAGTTATTCTCTCTACGCACATTATGCAAGAAGTAGAAGCTATGTGCGATAGAGTGATTATCATCAATAAAGGAAATATGGTAGCGAATGATACAGTCGCCCATATCCAGCAAAAAAGAAAAAATGGTCAAAGTGCTCGCTTTAAAATAAAGGAGCCACTAGATCATAAGAAATTTGAAGGACTGAAAATAGAAAAAGCAGAAAACGGATATTATCGTGCTTTTTCTAGTGGAAAAGAAAACCTCAATGAACAATTATTTAAAAAATGTGTCGAAAACAAACTCACACTTCTACATTTAGAAGAAGAAGTATATAGTTTGGAAGATGTATTTAAAACTTTGACAAAATGAGACCTTGAGACCTTGAGACTTTTGGACAGTGAGATGTGAGAATCCCGCTTTTTGATTGAAGAGATTTCAAACAGTTTTTCGTTCCTCAAAATTTTGGAATGACGACAAGTAAAAAAATGAAAGAAAAATGGAGCATGAAAAAATGACCTTAAGGTAAAATGCGTTAAGAAAATGAATAAATAAAGCAAAATAAATTATTGACACATAAAAAAGCAAATGGAAGAAATAGTAAGCGCACTATAAATTTTCACAAAAAGTGAAGATTAAACGCTTATTTTATTTCTTCTCCGCTTTATTTCTGCATTTTTAGTATTTTCCCTTACAGTCTTGACTTTTTTGTTTCGTTTTTGTGTCAAGACAAAAATGAAAAAGTGAAGATGGAATCGATAAGCGATAACATGAAGAGAGGCACTTATTAAAATTGAAAGAAAAATGGAGCGTAAGTACAGGCACCATGACAAAAAACATAAAAAGAATTAAAAAAATAAAATGCTAGTCATACTCAAAAAAGAATTACAACAATTTTTTAGCTCATTGGTGGGCTATATCGCTATTGCGGTATTTTTGGTATTTACAGCGATGTTTACCTTTATGTTTCCTGCTACAAGTTTGCTAGATGCAGGATTTGCTACGCTCGATAGTTATTTTATTTACGCACCATTCTTGTTTTTATTTTTGATACCCGCTATTACGATGCGTCTTTTTTCAGAAGAATTTAACAAAGGAACGATAGAGTTGCTAGCTACTCGCCCATTGACAGATAATCAAATTGTAATGGGAAAATATTTAGCGGCATTTGTATTAGTGGTGTTTGCTATTTTGCCTACACTTATTTATTTCTATACAGTGTACCAACTCGCTTCCCCTATCGGTAATGTCGATACAGGAGGAATTATTGGTTCTTATTTTGGTCTTTTATTGATGGCAAGTGCTTTTGTGGCTATTGGTACTTTTAGTTCTGCTATTACATCCAATCAAATTTTAGCATTTCTAGTTGCTGTATCACTTTGTTTTTTGACATATATGGGCTTCGATTTGTTTGCCAAATTGCCGATCTTTATGGGAACGAGCGATTATTTTGTAGAACAATTAGGCATGCAAGCTCACTACTTATCTATGAGTAGAGGAGTATTGGATACCAGAGATATTCTTTATTTCTTAAGTGTGATTGCTTTATTTATTGTAATGACTAAAACTGTACTTACTGCGAAAAAATGAAGCTAAAGAAGACCATATCGAAATACGCTAATTTATTTATTTTGATGGCTATTATTTTAGTTGTCAATTTTATTGGTAGTAAAATCTATAAGCGATTTGACTTGACCGAAGAGAAAAGATATTCATTGTCTGATCCCACAAAAGAATTTCTTCGCAATCTAGATGATATTGTTTACGTCAAAGTATATCTCACGGGAAGTTTGCCATCAGGGATGAAGGAACTGGAAAACTCTACACGGGACATTCTTAACGAGTGCAAAGCCTATGGAGGATCCAATATAGATTTCGAATTTATAGATTTGACAGCCTATAGTCTCGAAGCACAAGAAGAAGAAGGAAAGCGATTGATGGAGCAAGGACTCAATCCTATTAGTCTTACTGTCGTAGAAAGCGGTGAGCAAACACAAAAAGTCATTTTCCCAGGAGCGATAATAGAATATAAAGGACGTAGTAAATCACTTGTTTTATTGGAAAATCAAGTTGGTTACGATCAGTTTGAAATCCTTAATAATTCTATTGCTTTACTCGAATACAAAATAGCCAATAGTATCCAGAAATTGCAACAACTTACTCCGCCTAAAATTTCGTTTACGCAAAGTAATGGAGAATTGACGCAGGCTGAGATAGGAAGCATACTCGGTACTTTGCAAGCAGACTATATGGAGGTCGCTTCACTCAATCTTAATGAAGGGTTTAAGATAGATCAGAGTATAGATGTAGTCGTGATAGCAAAGCCTACAATTCCCTTTGATGAGCGTCAAAAATTCAAACTGGATCAATACGTGATGAATGGCGGAAAAATTTTGTGGTTCGTAGATGGAATGTCAGCAAGTCTTGATAGTATACAAGGAAAAGATTTTCATCTAGCGCAGCCGCTCGACTTGAATCTTGATGATATACTTTTCAAGTATGGGATTCGTGTCAATAATGATTTAATTCAAGATTTGCAAAACACACCTATTCCGCTAGTTACAGGAGAAGTTGGGGGTGTGCCGCAGACACAACTTTTTCCTTGGGTTTTCAATCCATTGCTTTTTACAACTAATGAGCATGCAATCACGAAAAACATTGATCCTGTTGCAGGAAATTTCACCAATACACTGGATACTATTCGTACTGAAGGAATAAAGAAAACGATACTTTTGACTTCTTCTGCATATAGTAGAGCACAGTTTGCGCCTGTCAGAGTGTACTTAGGTATTATCAAAGACAATCCACCGCCAGAAGCATTTCAACAACCTTATTTGCCTACTGCGGTTGCACTAGAAGGTACGTTTACTTCAGTGTTTAAAAATAGAATTACTGACAAATATCTAGAAAGTATAGATACGGTTGAAGAGTTGAGTTATAGAGAAGAAAGTATGCCTACAAAGATGATTGTAGTTTCGGATGGAGATATTATTCGCAATCAAGTATCGAGTACAGGGAATCCATTGCCGCTAGGTTTTGATAGGTATTCGCAAAGTACATATGGCAATAAGACTTTTGTAAAAAACTGTATCGAATATTTAATAGATGACTATAATCTGATAGAAACTAGAAATAAAGAGATTAAATTGCGCCAACTTGATGGCATTAAATTACAGAACGAACGAACTTTTTGGCAAGTACTCAATATTGCATTGCCTTTAGCTTTAGTATTTATCTTTGGACTGATATTTAGTTTGGTAAGAAAAAGAAAATACGCTCGATAAGACATAAGAATGAATAGAAGAACGATAACATACGGAATAATTTTGCTTGCACTTATAGTATTGGCGGTATTTGTCTTTGTACAAGATGATGATAGTAGTAGTAGTAGTAGTACTGACAAAGCAGCATTTAAAACAGAAAATATAGAAGATGTCAGCAAAATATATCTCGAAGATCGAGCTGGCGAGAATATGCTTTTGACAAAAGTCGATGGAGAATGGATGCTCAATGACACGTTCCCTGCTCGTAAGCAGTATGTAGATATGCTACTAGAAGCATTGGGCGGTATGGAAATAAAAGCACCTGTGGCTAGTACCGCAGTAGATAGAGTAGTCAATGAAATGATGAAAATTTCTGTAAAAGCAGAAATATATACCAATGATGATGAGCCAGACCGTATTATTCATATAGGTGGACCTACTAATGACAATGAAGCTTCTTACATGATGCTACAGTTAGACGAAGAGACAACAAGTCTTCCTTATGAAATGTTCTTGCCAGGCTATAGAGGCTATCTAAGTCCCCGCTTTGCTATTGATGCAGCAGAATGGAGAAGTCGTGAGTTGTTTGCTTTTAGTTTGGAAGAAATCAATACAGTTTCAGTCGTATACGATATGGATACCGCTGCTAGTTTTTCTATGGAAAATAAAAACAGTAAATTTTCAATTACTAGCAATGACATAATTTATACAGAAGAAGAAGTAGCGCAAGAACAAGCGGTCACATATCTTTTACAATTTGAGCTTATAGGTGTAGATGGATATGAACTACAAGCGCCTGATACAGTAGTCCAAATGGGATTGAGTCAGCGATTTGCAAGATTGTCTATCGAAGATCAAAACAATGACATTCATGCCTTAGATAT
>JBMZDS010000154.1:0-4146 GCA_049614465.1 Chitinophagales bacterium | reverse complement strand
GCAGTAAGTCATATTTGTCTTTGAGTGCAATATCGTATTCATTGCCATTGACAGCTATCGTCATAGATTTTGCTGTTTCGTCCATTTTCACAAGCATCGCTTTGTACGATTTGTGGTCTTTTATGATGTGAAATGTATCGTCTCCATTGTCGAGCAAGTCCCAAATAAAGTCTTTGCCATTGAGCTGATTATTTTCTATTTCAAAATTTTGGTCGTTGATCGTGATTTTTATCATATTATTTAGCTTATGAATTGTAAAAATAAGGATTTCTATATTCAAAAAACATAGAAGTCGTATAAAGAAATTAGGATAGAGATTCCTGCCTTCGCAGGAATGACGATTCTGACGTGCCTGTTATTTTATTTCTTGACAAAGTTCGAGCAGTAATCCTCCTGTCGTCTTTGGGTGAAAAAAGAAAACAAGCTTATTGTCTGCGCCTTTTTTCGGTTTATCCATTAGTGGTTGAAATCCTTCTGCTATCAAGCGTGCAACTTCTTCTTCTATATCTTCTACGGCAAATGCAATATGATGAATTCCTTCTCCCTTCCGCTCTACAAATTTATGAATTGCTGATTTTTCATCGGTAGCTTGTAACAATTCAATTTTACTTTGTCCCGTCTTGAAAAATGATGTTTTCACAAATTCAGAAGCTACTTCTTCTTGCTTGTAAGGAGATGTATTGAGCATTTTGGTATATAGTTCATTAGATGCATCTATATCTTTAACTGCTATTCCTATGTGTTCTATTTTTTTCATTTTTTTTTGAGTTGAATATGATGGCTACTATATTAGTGAACTAGAAGTTGATTTATTCTCTAATTCAAATGTAAGGAAGATTTGGTACTTTTGTATTTCAAAATTTTAAAAATCATGCTTTTTGTATCAGATGCTGCCAAATCAAAAATAGAAGAACTTTCTAGTCAATATTCGGACAATCATTTTATCCGTGTAGAAGTAGAAGGTGGTGGTTGCTCAGGTCTGACTTACAAAATGGATTTTGATGATAATCTCAAGCCTGATGATCAAGAATTTGAAGATAAAGGAGTGAAACTCGTAACAGACTTACGCAGTTTTCTTTATTTAGCAAATACTACTCTTGATTTTTCGGCAGGATTAAATGGCAAAGGATTTCATTTTGTCAATCCAAATGCAACACGTACTTGTGCTTGTGGCGAGAGTTTTTCGGTTTAACTATCCAATAAAGGGAATTTATGATTGGCAGGGTTCTGTTTAAATACTAACATCATTTTTTGATATAATTGTGGCAATCTCTCCTGAAATTCTTCTGGCCGCTCAAAGAAATTTTCAGTACACACAGCAAACATCTCGTGAATATTTGTTCCTCCATATTTTCGTAGAAACGTATTTTCGCCACTTTTTACCTTTTGTATCTCTCTTTCTGCCAATTTTTCCCATTGTACAAATACATTGTAATCTTGAGAACGATTGTGATGCAACACCTCAAATGCGAAAGCATGTGACAATTCATGCAATGCCAAATTGATACCATCGTCTGGATCTTTAATTCCATCTAAAAGATGCGTGATGGATAATACAATTAGTTTCATCTTTGTATTGACTTCTCCTTTGTGGTATGTCTTTCTAATTTCAGAATAATAACTATCCGGATACAATAATATACGAGAAAAAAGTGTCAATTTTCGCTGTCGATGACCAAATGTAAGTTGCGTTATACTTGCTGCAACCAACATACATATCTGCGGATTCAATTCAAGTCGATTTCTTCCAATAAATTCTTTCTCTTCGAGCATTATCTGTACTCTTCGAGCAAATTTATTCTTCAAATTATGCGCTAAATCTTTGTAGTAAGGAAATAATACACTCAATGTATTGTGTATATCCAAAAGATTGGTCTTTGCGAAAAATTTGGTCTTGAAACGAGCACGAAGCACTGGCTTTAAGTATATAGCAAAAAAGCCTATAAGAAAAAGAATAGAAGGAATTAAAAAAAAGAAAAGGCCTTCTCCACTTGATATTTCATTAAAGTCAAGACTAGTTGGATATGATTGGAAAAATAGCATCATTCATTAATGCATTCTATCACCTCTAAGATCTATATTACTCAAAACTTCTTCCTCATGAGCAAGATATTCATCCCAGCGATTCATGACTTTATCTTTTGGGAAATATTTTATCGCCAAATCTAAAAACATACGAAAATGTCCTGCTTCTGATATCATGAGTTTCTTGTAAAACTTACGCAACTCTTCATCATTAATCTCTATAGATAACAATCGAAATCGCTCACAACTACGTGCTTCTATCAATGCAGATATCAAAAGTTTTTCAAGCAATAAATCACCTCTTGAGCCTCCTTTTTTAGCAAAAGAAAGAATACGATTGACGTAGATATCCTTGCGCTGACGACCAAGTTTTAGGTTTCTCTTTTTGAGTTGATCTACAACCATTTTGAAATGCCCCCACTCTTCTGTCACAAGAGGAATAAGTGCATCGACTACATCCTCATGCTCTGGAAACATCTGTATAATTGAGATAGCATTTGAAGCTGCTTTTTGCTCACAATATGCATGATCGGTGAGAATATCTTCTATTTCTTTTTCAGCAAGATTGACCCATCTAGGATCAGTTGGTAGTTTTAGACCCGCTAGCATTTTTCTTATTTTTAGAGTTCAAATATAAAAAAGAAAGCTCACCTATTTTAGATGAGCTTTCAGAAATTATTTGTCAATTATTTATTCTTTTGTTTCAAAATCTTCTCCTGTTACTTTAAATTCTGTACGTCTATTTTTAGCACGTCCATCAGGATTATCAGAACCATCTTCGTTTTCATTTGGTGCTACTGGCTCTGTCTCACCATACCAACTGATTTCTATACGATTTTCATCAATTTTTCCTTCATTAATTAAAAAGTTCATTGCTGCTTCTGCCCTTCTTTTACTCAATGCTTCATTGTATTTTTCTTGTCCTTTAGCATCTGTATGCGCCCCTATTTCCAATGTTGTATTTGGATAGTTTTCCATAAAAGAAACCACTCTTTGTAATGTATCTGGAGCATCTTCTCTTAACTTAGATTGATTGTAGTCATAATAGATAACTCCAACGACCATATTTACTACATTTCGCTCTGTAAAAGTCAATGATTTTTCTATCATTTCAGGCTTAGCTATACCATTGGTATTAAATGGTAATTCTACTGTTTCAAACAATTCATGTTCTGCTATCAATTTATAGTTTTTATCAGCTTCTATAAGGAAGCTAAATGGTTCTCCTGTAAAAATAGTTTCACCTACTATTTCAGTCAAATCTGCATCAACTATTTTGACTGTAGATCCTTCCAAAAGTTGTTTTGAGGTTTCATTTTTGGCATAAACCTCTCCTATAACAGTCACTTCTATAACAGCACGGTTAGCAGACCACACATCATCACAGCATGTTATGCTACGTACAGTTGTTGTCCCTAGACGATTAGATACTACATAACCTTCTTTTCCACTAGCAGTAAGAATAAAATCATAATCATCAAGACTAGAATTGATAGGTGTCTTTAAATTTGTAGGATCTTGAAAATCTCCATCTTCATCTTGCACAGATTGAAATACATCAAATCCTCCAAGACTAACATGTCCATTTGAACTAAAGTAGAAAGTCTTCGTAGCAGGATGATAAAAAGGAGATACATCATCATAACGTGTATTGATAGGATATCCCATATTTTTTGCTCTATCAAATGAACCGTCTTCATTAAGCAAAGCATACCATATATCCTTTCCACCTCTACCTTTTTCTCTCTCAGACACAAAGTATAGTACTGTATTTCCTTCTATATTTTTTGTAATAAACGGCTGAGTAGTACTTGCATTATCATCATTTATTCCATCTACTTTTACAGGGGCAGACCATTCTCCTCCACTTTTAGAACTTGTATAAATATCACATTTTGTATTTCCTCCTGTTACTAATTCACATTTAGTAAAGTAAATTGTATTTCCATCTTCTGTAAAACTAGGGTTTCCTATATATTTTTCTCCTTCATTAAGAATATCAGAGAAAGTACCGTTTGCTGTATACAACTTTGAAAAATTATCTTCTGTCATTCCGCTTTCTTCGGCAGTAGCTCTATCAGCGTTGATTTTAGAATATACCAATTGATTGTCTCTAAGCAA
>JBMZDS010000153.1:0-4157 GCA_049614465.1 Chitinophagales bacterium | reverse complement strand
ACAATTTTTAATTTATGGCTTTAACTTTAAACAACTTCTCAGACACTAAATGTAGCAAAAAAGCCTTTCATGAAAAAATCTATACTTACCATATCTCTCTTTTGCACAATCATTACTCTTTTTGCGCAACCTATTCCGTATAGTGATATTACATTAGAGATCAATGGAGAAACACCTTCAAATACTTGGGCTGGAGGATTGGATTTACCTCAATTTTCGGGAGCGGATATAGATGGTGACAGCGATGAAGATTTGATTGTTTTTGATAGAAAAGGGCAGAAATGGCTATGTTTTCTCAATGACGGCAACTACAATTATGAATATACTACACTGCTAGATACGGCTTTCCCAGATGTGATAAATATGGGAATAATGCGTGACTACAATTGTGATGGTAAAGCAGATATTTTTGCGCATGCCAATGGCGGAATAAAAGTGTATCAAAACACAAGCGATAATGGTGTACTCGAATTTACTTTAGTAGAAGACTTGATAGAGTTTTGGACAGGATTTGCTTATCTCAATCTCTACAAATACAACTATGACATTCCAGCTATCGAAGATTTTGATGGTGATGGAGATATGGATATTTTATCTTTTGATTTGCTTGGCACGACCATCCCTTACTATATCAATCTATCTGTAGAAAATGGCTATGGATGTGATTCGCTTATTTATGAAGAATACACAACTTGCTGGGGAAATTTTAGAGAAAGTAGTTCTGACAATACTGTAGAACTCGACTATATGTGCAAAGGTAATAGTGGATTGGAAGAAAATGAAGCAACACCGAGACATGTAGGTTCTACCCTTTGCGCTTTTGACCCTGACAAAGACAATGACAAAGATTTACTACTAGGTGATATTTCATTCAACAATCTTATTTATCTAGATAATGGTGGTACGAATACTGATGCTGATATGATTTCTTTTTCAAATGACTTCCCAAGTTATGATACGCCCGTAGATGTAGAGATATTTCCTGCGGCTTACTATCTAGATGTGACGGGAGATGGAGAGCAAGATATACTCGTCACTCCGAATGCACCTACGACCCATGTCAATCAAAAAAATGTCTTTCTCTACGAAAATGATGGAAGCACGAGCGAAAATTTCAGTTTTGTACAAGATGACTTTCTTGTCAATACGATGCTAGATATTGGAAATAACAGCTTTCCTGTTTTCTTTGACCACAATGCAGATGGACTAGATGATTTGATAGTCAGCAATGGATATATCTACAATAATGATGCCTCTACAGATGGTGCAGTATATTATTTTGAAAATACGGGAACAGCCGAAGAACCACATTTCACTTATGTGACAGACGACTATGCATCACTTATCAGTACTTATGATTTAGAATTCATTAGACCTGCATTTTATGACATGGACAATGATGGTGATACGGATATGTTTATCGGCGAATCTAGTGGCGCTATTCATTACTTTAAAAATACTGCAGGGGCAGGAAATGAAGCTGCTTTTGCACTATCACAACTCAATTATGCAACTATTGATATTGGAAGTTTTAGTCACCCTATAGTGCATGACATCAATGAAGATGGGCTACCTGATCTTATTGTAGGTGGTGGATTACAGTTTGGAGCAGTTGCCTATTATCGCAATTTTGGAACATTAGGTATTCCAGAATTTCACTACGACACAGTCAATATGACACTTGGCAATATTCAAGTTGTAGAACCAGGATTTATACAAGGATACAGTGCGCCTTACGTACACGAAACTGATACAACGGACTATCTCTTTGTTGGTTCGCTTTGGGGATACATCTATCAATATGCTATAGATACGGATAGTCTAGAAAATGGAACTTTTGCCACTATAGATTCGTCTATTCTTGATGTACGTGCAGGATTGCGTACGACTATTGCTATCAATGATATCAACAATGACAATAATCTCGATTATTTTGTAGGCAATTCGAGAGGTGGTCTACACTTGTATAGTGACACAACTTCTAGCGATACGATTGTTATCAACCCGCCAGATACTACAGGAATGAGTATCCGTAATCCATCATTATTCAATTTTGAAATCTATCCTAATCCGAGCAATCATATCGTGAATATATCGATGGATGAAACAAATGATTTTTCACTTGAAATATATGATGTTATAGGAGCAAAAATTCATGCAGCGCAATTTAATACAACAACTTATAACATAGATGTATCTACTTTTGCAAAAGGAATTTATACTATTCACATAACAGCAAAAGACAAACAATATCATAGTCAAAAACTAATCATACATTAATATGAAAAAGAAAATAGGTATCGCAGTTATCATAATATTGCTAATTATACAGTTTTTTAGAATAGACAAGACCAATCCTAGCAGTGATGTAGCAAGTGATATATTTTCTAACCATGTGGCTAGTGAAGAGATACGAACTATTGTAAAAAATGCCTGTTATGACTGTCATAGCAATGAAACCGTATATCCATGGTATAGCAATATCGCACCAGTATCATGGTGGATGAAGAGACATATCGACAATGGTAGAGAAAAGCTAAATTTTTCACTATGGGGTGAAGCTAGTGTAGAAGACCAAGCACATATGATATATGAATCTGTAGAAATGTTAGAAAAAAATTGGATGCCTATCCTATCTTACAAACTTACACATAGTGAAGGAAGATTAAGTGAGGAAGAAAGAAATATGGTAATTGATTGGTTAGAAAGTCTTTAATCTTTTTCAATACGGATTTCTACAATTTTATCATTCTTGACAAAAATGTATGTACGATAAGTACCTGATGAAGTGATTAATTCACCGATTTGAAAACTACCACTTCCCGAATCGCCATTATGGACTGACGTATAAGACTGTGGCGTGTTATTGCTAAAGAAATTTTTCAACACCATCTCAGCTTGCGACTTACTGTAAGAACCATCTGTATTAAGTGCTATCACATCTACATTATCTGCAAAATTTTGTGCTAAGCCACTCGCATTACCCGATTTCAAATGATTGCTTATAGTCGCAAAATCCTGCCCCATGGCAAAAACCATAGACAGCGATAATACAAAAGTCAATATCATATTTTTAAAAACCGTTTTCATTCATTAGGTATTTTACATTTTTTCACAACTAATATTGTGCCAAAATCGATTTTTCTACACTAAAAAAGTAGATTTGTAGTAAATATACCATAATAATTGAAAAATCAAGGCAAAGATAAAAAAGTTGCGCTCATCATCATGGATGGGTGGGGAAAAGAATTGGATAAATCTCGTAGTGCTATTGCAAAAGCGCATACACCCAATGTCGATAGCTTTTATAATGACTACCCAAATAGTACACTTGTTACGTATGGTGAGCAAGTAGGACTTCCTGCAGGACAGATGGGAAACTCAGAGGTGGGGCATATGAATCTAGGAGCAGGACGCATTGTTTATCAAGAACTACAGCGTATAAATAAAGCCATAGAAGACAAATCTCTAGCTCAAAATTTGGTTTTACAAAAGATGTTTCATTACGCAAAAAATAATGACAAAACGTTGCATTTGATGGGATTGGTTTCTGATGGTGGTGTGCATTCACATATCAGACACATAGAAGCACTTTGCCAGTATGCTGCTAATTTTGGTTTGCAGAAAATCTATATTCATGCTTTTACCGATGGTAGAGACTGTGCTCCAGAATCAGGACTAGGACTTTTAACTGATTTAGAAAAGAACATACTAAACACTCCTGCAAAAATCTCAACTATAATAGGACGCTATTATGCGATGGATAGAGACAAACGCTGGAACAGAATAAAACTTGCCTACGATTTAATGCTGAAAGGTCAAGGAGAAGTATTTTCTACGACTAAAGAAGCGATACAATCATCTTATGATAGTGACATCACTGACGAATTTATCACACCGAAAGTGATTGATAAAAATGGAATGATACAAGAAGGTGATGCGGTACTTTGCTTTAACTTTCGTACAGATAGATGCCGTGAGATAACGACCGTATTCACACAACAAAATATGCCAGATGAAGGCATGACTACTCTCCCACTCCACTATGTGACGATGACTCGCTATGATAATAGATTCAAGAATGTCAATGTTATGCTCGAAAAAGATGACTTGAAAAATACGCTAGGAGAAATCTTGGCAAAAAATGGAAAAACACA
>JBMZDS010000152.1:0-4164 GCA_049614465.1 Chitinophagales bacterium | reverse complement strand
TCACTAGAGTCTAATACTTCTAAATTAGCACTTATATTTTTGGCTAGGGAGTCTGATCTTTCATTGATAGATTGCCAAGTGTATACCGCTCATTTAGAAAGAATGGGAGCTATGTCTATTAAATTGGAGCGATTTTTGACTATTCTTAATAAAGAATGTAGTTAAAATAACTACATGAGAAATATTTAACTTATTTTTGTGAGAATTTTAAACTAAGAAATGAATAAGAAATTTTTAATACTTATATTGATGGTAGGGCTATTTTGCATGGCTTCTGCAAAAAATGCTTTAGTTGGTGTTTGGTACAATACAGACAAGAGTGCTAAAATAGAGATCATAGAAAAATCAGGAAAATTTTATGGTAATATTATTTGGCTTGAAGATCCTTTAATGGATGATGGTACGCCTAAAATAAATTTAAACAGTCCTGAGAAAAGTGATCAAGATGACCCAATAATAGGGTTGCAGATTCTGTGGGGATTTGAAGATGACGGAGATGGAGTATATAAAGATGGGAAAATATACGATCCTGAAAATGGAAAAACATATAAGTGTAAAATGACTTTAGAGGGAGATGAGCTCGATGTGAGGGGATATATAGGTATACCTGCACTAGGGAGGACAGAAAACTGGACAAGAGTAGAGTAATACTATGCAACAAATAGTAATAGCATTTTTATTCTTGATAGTTTTCAGTGCCTGTTCTTCAACAACGGATATTGAGATGGCGAAAGCAGTACGATACGAACAAGATTATTCACAATCGGCATACTATAACACTAGTTATGGCATGCAACCTTTTGGCTCTTTTTTGCGCAAGAAGGTGGTGCAAGATGGTGAATATGTAGCAGATATCTTTAGCAGAGAAGGTGTTTCTATGCAAGATGTTTTTGCTATAAGTGAGTTGTCTGATAGCGTTTTTAATGAACGAAGAGTGAAAGTAGGCAATAAATATGCTTTTTTATATGATATGGAAAATGGAGAATTGAAGGCGGAGCAATTTATATATGAGAAAAATAAAGTGGATTATGTTGTGATTGATTTAGATGACATCACAGGATACGTATATCAGAAACCTATTGATACAGTAGAACGTATGACAACCGGATTGATAACCTCATCTTTGTATCAAACAATGGAAGACGAAAATGTAAATCCACATTTGGCCGTAAAATTGTCTGAGATTTATGCTTGGACTATTGACTTTTATCGTATTCAAGAGAACGATTATTTCAAAGTTATTTACCAAGAAGAATTTGTAGAAGGTGAGTCACTCGGTGAATTCAGAATCCATGCTTGTCTTTTCAATCATTTTGGGAAAGATCAGTATGCTTTTCAGTATGATAGCCCTAATGATACTCTAGGTATATTCAAACAATATTATGACGAAGAAGGGAATAGCTTGAAAAATGCTTTTTTACAAGCTCCTGTGAAATTTACAAGAATAAGTTCAAAATATACAATGAATAGATACCACCCTGTGACAGGACAACACAAACCTCATTTAGGGACGGATTATGCCGCTCCTGCAGGTACTCCTATCTATAGTACAGCAGATGGAGTTATTACGCATGCAACATATACCCAGTACAATGGAAATTACGTTAAAGTAAAACACAACTCAGTATATACAACTCAGTATCTTCACATGTCTAAGATAGCTGATGGTATGGCACCAGGAGTTGCTGTAGCTCAAGGCGAAGTTATAGGCTATGTAGGGCAAACAGGTTTGGCTACAGGGCCTCATGTTTGTTATCGTTTTTGGAAAAACGGACAGCAAGTAGATCCATATGCACAAGACTTGCCTTCATCAGAGCCATTAGATTCAGTATTAATAGATGATTATTTAACCTTTATTGAGGATCATAAGACCCATATTGATTCATTAAAAATATTTAACGACTAAAAAAATATTATGAGAACGAAAACCTTATTTTTAGTTTTATGCTCACTAGTGTTGAGTGTGACTATACAAGCCCAAGAGCTTTCTAAAGAAGAAAAGAAAGCCTTAGTAAAAGAAGCTAAAGCGATGAAAAAAAATCCAGAGCTACTTAAAAACTTAAAAGACCAAGCCGCAGGATTAGATATTGTTGTCAATGAACAAACTGCATATATCATGAGATTGACACAACTAAATCAATCTTTAACTGCAAAAAATGATGCATTGAGAAGTTCACTTTCTGATACAGAACTCGAGTTACATGAAAAAGAAGATGACTGTGTACTTGACGAAGCAGGACAGAAATATCGCATTCAAATAGGATTGTATCGTGATTTTAATATTACAAGCTATCTAGTTAAACCAAAATTCATGGTTTTTGAAAAAGTAGGAGATTTATACAGATATTCAATAGGAAACTTTGATACTGAAGAAGATGCTAAAGATTTTGCAAAAGAGATAAGAGCTATGGGAATATCAGATGCGTTTGTAACTGAGTATAATGATGGCGATAGAAATATGGTGTTTGATGCAAATAACTCTGCAGGAGTTTCTGGTTATACACCAAATGATTATTCTTCTGTTAATATAAGTACTCCTGGATTAGGAGAAATACCAAATTCATATACTGACATGGGGACAGAGCCAGTTGTTATTGACTTGAGTGGAGGAACAGTAATTAATAATGTAGATGTAGAAGATGCTACTACAATTCCTGCTCCGAGTTCTAATATTGAGTTTAAGGAAAAAAAGAGTGTTAATGATGTACAAGTAATTCCAGTAGAAGATGTACCTGTTATAATAAATACGACTGTTACAGGAGAAACTTCATTGGATATAAATGCACCTGATGAAACTAACATAGAATTACCTCCAGTAAAAACTAACAAACCATCAAATTCAGGTATTTTTATCAGTACAGGAGAATAATTGATTTTATTATTGCTTGATAAAATCCTTAACCATTAAAATAAAAACATGAAAAAACTATTAATATTTACGATCTTATTGTCTATATCACTTGTAGGATACGCTCAAGATGATCTTTCTAAAGAAGAAAAGAAAGAAATAAAGCAACAACTTAAGCAATACAAGAAAGATCCTGCTTCTTTCGTAGATAAAATAGATGGCTATGAGGATGATATAAGTACGCTTGAAGAGAATTTGAAAAATGCAAATGAACAAGTTTCAGAGAAAAATATGGAACTTACTAAAGCAGGGAGTAAAATAGAAGAATTGAGCGGTCAGGTTCTAGACTTACAAAACGAACTTGAAAGTAATGATGATTGTGCTACTATGCCTGAAGGGACAACATATAGAGTGCAGATAGGATTGTACGAGTTTTTCCATCTTTCAGCAGATGCTCAAGATGAAGTGCGTACACTATTATTAGAAGAAGTAAATGGTCAAAGTCGTTATTCTATTGGAAATTTTGCTACAGTAGAGGAAGCAGTACAATTCAAATTGGATATGATCCAAATGGGAATAGATGATGCTTTCGTATCAGAATATGTCAATGGAGAAAGAAACATGGATTTTGATGAAAAAAATGCAAAATAATTTTTAGTCATTAATTTATTTAAAAGCGTATCCAATCATTGGATGCGCTTTTTTTATGGAATAATGTGTTTTTTCAGCAAGACTTCCTACCTTTGCACGCTAATTTTAAGAAATTCATTAAAATAAATCAAAAACAGAATTATGGAATACATGATTTACTTACCGATTATACTCGCTCTATTAGGATTAGGGTATATGTTTTACTTGCGTTCATGGGTAATGAAGCAAGATGCTGGAGATGGCAAAATGAAAGAAATTTCAGACCATATATATGAAGGAGCATTAGCCTTCTTAACTGCAGAATACAAATTACTCGCTATTTTCGTAGTGATTGTAAGTATACTATTAGCAGTTGTATCATTTATCGTACCTACTACACACATTTTAATTGTTGTTGCATTTATTATAGGTGCAGGATTTTCTGCTTTGGCAGGACGTGTAGGAATGAAAATCGCTACTAAAACTAATGTAAGAACAACGCAAGCTGCTCGTACATCTTTACCAGATGCATTGAAAATCTCTTTCGGTGGTGGTACTGTTATGGGATTAGGTGTTGCAGGTTTGGCTGTATTAGGATTGACAGCTTTCTTTATCATCTTTTACCAATATTTTATGGGTGGTGCTTGGACTGGTGTTGCAGATATGACAGTTGTGCTAGAAACATT
>JBMZDS010000151.1:0-4199 GCA_049614465.1 Chitinophagales bacterium | reverse complement strand
AGTTGAAAATCATAAAAAATCGACTCTACTATATAATAGTATAGATGAAAGTCACATTTTTGATTGCTATGTAAAGAAAGGACATCGCTCTATGATGAATGCTACATTCTATGCAAAATCTAGTGAACTGGAACAGCAATTTTTAGACTATTGTACTAAAAAAGGAATTGTAGGCATTAAAGGATATCGTCTAAAAGGTGGTTTTCGTGCTTCATTATATAATAGTATGCCACTTGGCCATGTAGAAAGACTTGCGGAAGTAATGAAAGAGTTTGAAGAAAGAGTTTGAAGAAAGATGTTAGATGTTAGATGTTAGATGTTAGATGTTAGATGTTAGATGTTAGATGTTAGATGAAAAAAATATTCTCTGCTCTTGTAAACAAGTTTATTATAGTTGAAATCTACAATTTTCTAGTCCTCAAAATAGCAAATAACAAAATAACACTCAACGCACTCGCTATAAACAAACCTCCTAGACTGAAATAATTGATTTGGAGTGGCTCAAAAATCATTGCTCGCTTCCAATTTGCATTCATCGCTACAGTAGAACTCAATACCAATGTCACGATAACCATTGATAAAATAAAGCGATTGACTATTCTATCCAATTTACGAAGCAGAGGTTCGTAGCCTTTATGTCCTATTTCTATATGAAGCTTTCCTTGTCGCGTTTTTTTCATGATAGTACGCAACTCGATGGGAATACTATTGAGTAAAGACGTTACTTGTCCTATCCTAAAAATAGTGTCTTCTGCCATTGTTTTGGGAGAATACTGTTCTTTTATCAGACGCAATCCATAAGGTTGTACAAACTCAGAGATATTGAAATGTGGATGAATTTGCTTGCCAATTCCTTCTAGTACAGCTAGTGCTCTGAATATCAAAAACACGCCACCCGGAACTCTCATTTTATAATCATACATGACTTTTTGTAGTCGATCTATGAGTTCTTCAATACTGCTTTCTGTAACATCAAGCATCGCATAATCTTCAATAATTTCATTGAGATCATACTCTAACATACGTATATCCTCTATATCATCTTCGATAGCTAGTTTTTTCATTCCCATCGCCATCGACTTCGCATCTTGTCGTGCCATGGAGATAAATACATTGGCAAATGCCAGCTTATCTCGTTGCATCAGTTTGCCCACCATTCCAAAATCAATCAAACAAAGTGTTCCATCTGGTTTGATAATGATATTGCCAGGATGAGGGTCTGCATGAAAATAACCAAACTCAAAGATTTGCGTAAGGTAAATATCCATTCCGTTTTCGGCAATTTTCTCTGGAGAAAGCCCCCACTCTATCAATTTTTCTTTGTCCGTTATTTTACAACCACCTGCAAATTCTGTAATTAAAATCCTATCTGTACTATATTCTCGATAGGCTTTGGGAACATAAAAAGTTTTATTCTTTCGATAAAACTTACGAAAACTTTCAATATTTCTTGCTTCATTGACATAGTCAAGTTCTTTCAATGTACTTTTTTCCAAAGTCTGTACTATTTCTAGCACATTGGTGTATCCTTGTTCTTCTAGCCATGACTCTGCTCGTGTTACAACAGATTTTATGATTTCAAAATCCTGATGCATAGTTTTTGCCACACCAGGTCTTCGAACCTTCACTACGACTTCTTCACCAGTGACAAGTTTCGCTTTATGTACTTGTCCTATAGATGCAGAACCTAATGGTTTTTCTTCCAATTCTTCAAAAACCAAATTAAATGACTGTTCTAATTCCTTTTCTATTATATCTTTAGCCTTCTCAAATGGGAAAGGAGCGACTTCACTTTGCAGTTTTTTCAACTCAACAATAAGTGAATCAGGCAATAAATCAGGTCGATTGGATAAAATCTGTGCAGCTTTGACAAATGTAGGACCAAGTTCTTCACACGCCATACGGACTCTCTCCCATCTTGTACTATCATAGACCGTCCTGTCTCCTCTCTCCCAGTTCAGCAACATACGTCTAGGTATCACACTTTGTAAAGGAGTATTCGTCACTACATCTTCAAATCCATACTTTATGAGTATGCGAATGATTTCGCGAGTACGTCCTAGATGTTTAAATGTGCTGTCGAATAGCATATACCTATAAAATGGTTGAAAACATAAAGGTATAACAAACGTAAGAGTGTTGGTAAGAAATTCATAGTTTTATCTCACTCGCTCTATACATTTTTTTACTTTTACACTTTAAATTGATACCTATGAAAAAAATATTTACCTTATTATTTATGACGTGTATATTCTCTTTGACTTTTGCTCAAGTAGATTTTGCATTAAAAGATTCTTCTCATTTAAAAGAGAAACATTATGACAATCAATATGCTTATGAAGTATTTGAAAGTTCGTTTGCTCCTAAAAAGAAAAACAATTGGGCAATAGGTTTTGACATAGGCATGCCTGTAATACATGGAGATGTAAAATATCCTCAAATGCTTTCGGGTGGAGCAAGTTTTAAAATCAGAAAAGGATTTAATCACTTTTTCTCATTGAGATGGCAATCATTATTTGCTAGAGCAAGAGGAATGAACTCTACTTCTTTTGATTATAATGGGATAGAAACTTTTGGCAACTACGAAACACATATCACAGATCATACGATACAAGGTGTTTTTTCTTTAGGTAATGTAAACTACCATAAAAGAAAGTCAAAATTGATATTCAATATATTTATAGGAACAGGTGTATCTACTGTCTTTAATCGTATGAATCTTCTCGATGAAAACGGCACAGCCTATGATTTTTCAGCATTTAATGATCCTAGTAGTCTTGAGAACAGAAAGCAAAACAGAAAAGATGTAAAAGAATTGCTTGATGATAGCTATGAAACTATAGTAGAACCTACTAATGCTGCTCATATAAAAGACACTCGTATATTACCCACTCTAGTTATCGGTGCTGGACTTGATTTTAAAGTATCAAAACGAGTAGATTTGGCACTAGAATATCGTATGTCAAAGCATTTTACGGATTATCTAGATGGTGTAAAAACAGAAACTGCTACAGATAAGATGAGCTACCTCTCGATGGGCCTGAATTTTAAAATAGGGAAAAATGATGAACCTACATACTGGACCAACCCTCTCATATCTGACTATGACAATATGGCTCAGATGAGAAAAGATGTGACTCCATCTCAAATAGAAGAAATGCTAGAGAGAAAATTGGACAGCCTTGATACTGATGGTGATGGTGTTCTTGATAAATTTGATGTAGAAGTAGCTACACCAAGAGGTGCATCTGTAGATGCAAAAGGAAGAGCTATTGATAGCGACAAAGATGGCGTGCCAGACATATATGATATAGAACCTGATACAGAACCTGGTGCACAAGTAGATGTAGTAGGGCGTACTATCGTAGTAGAAAGCACAAATTCTAGCGCCAACCAAGAAGAAATATGGCATGTTTTCTTTGAATCGGGAAGTTACAAAGTTGCAAGTTCTTATAGCGATGTATTGCTCAATGTTGTCTCTTATGCTGCTTCTCATCCTACAAAGAGTATATTGATAAGTGGGCATACAGACCCTAGATCGAGTGATGATTTCAATATGGAACTTTCGCAAATGAGAGCCACTGAAGTCAAAAAAGAATTGGAAGAATTAGGAATTCCAAGAGATAGAATGGAAACTCGCTTTTTTGGAGAGAAAGAGTTGTTTGTAGATTTGCCTGAAAATGACAACTCTGCTAAACAAAAACTGAATAGACGAGTGACTATTTCTATATACTAAATGATGAAGTTGTCTAAAGTCGATTTCGCAAACTGAAATTTCAAACCAACTTTAGACAGCTTCGATATAAAATGTCATTTTGACAAACAAAAGAGGTGCCGGTCTTTGTGCTAGCATCTCTTTTTTTTATACCTTACCAACTCAATGCTGCCCATAGAAAAACATACACGACTGCTCAAACAAAAAGCCTACGAATTAGGCTTTGAAGAAGTAGGCATCTCAAAAGCAGAATTTCTAGATACAGAAGCGAAGCAACTAGAAAATTGGCTCAATCAAAGCAGGCATGGCGAAATGAGCTATATGGCGAATCATTTTGACAAGCGACTAGACCCAACTTTGCTAGTAGAAGGAGCAAAATCTGTAGTTTCTCTTTCGTACAATTATTATACAGAAAAAGAACAAAGTGACAAAACTGCACCTAAAATAGCAAAATATGCGTACGGACGAGATTATCATAAAGTAG
>JBMZDS010000150.1:0-4210 GCA_049614465.1 Chitinophagales bacterium | reverse complement strand
GTAAGTAAGGAAGAAATGTATCAACTTGCTTATGCGCAGTATCAATCAGAAGATTATACCAATGCAATTGATAATTTAATAGAACTCAATGTCATCGAAGATGATTCGCTAGGGCAAAATGCAATGTATGTACTTGGAGATTGTTATCTCAAAACAGTGCAAAATGAACTCGCAAAAGATGCTTTTTTCTCAGCATCAAATACTAATCATGATATTTTTGTGCAAGAAATGGCTCATTTTCAGTATGCTAAACTTTGCTACGAACTAGACTACATGAATACCGCTATCAATTCATTGACAGATTATCTAGAAAAATACCCACAATCTGCTCAAGCTAATGAAGCAGGAGGAATACTTAGTGCGGCATTGTTAGAGACTAAAAACTATGCAAAAGCAATCGAAATACTAGAAACATACAACGTAAGCGGTCCTTCTGTCAAAAAAACGTATCAATCTATCACTTTGTTTAGAGCTATTGAGTTGTTTAATGATAACCAATATGTAGATGCTATGGCAATGCTCAATAAATCACTAGAGCAGCCTGTAGATAATGACTTACACGGTTTAGCGACTTTTTTAAAAGCCAATCTTTTCTTTGAAAAAGAACAATATAGCGATGCGATTTCTTACTTCAATCAGTTTTTACAGTTTGATATAGAAGATAATAGTGCGCTTTCATGGGCAAATCCTGCATTAGCTAATTATTATACAGCTTATGCTTATTTCAAGCAAAAGAATTACACACAAGCGAGCACCTATTTTGAACAAGCTATTTCAAAATTGAAAAGCAGTACAAAAGAAAACGAACAACGAATTTTGCAAGACACATATCTTCGTAATGCAGATTGTCTTTTGATGATAAAAAGCTATAGTAAGGCATTGACATACTATGATAAAGTCATCAATGACAATAGTCGACATACAGAATATGCTTTGGTACAAAAATCAGTGATTTATGGATTGCAAGGTGAATACAATAGTAAAATTGCTACACTCAACAATCTGAAAAGTCAATATCCAAATTCAAACTATGTCGATTTTGCACTTTTTGAATTAGGCAATACATATATAGAAGCAGGGCAAAAGCAACAAGCGATTAATAGCTTCAATACACTGATAAATGACCATAAAGGAAGTAAATACATTCCAGAAGCATGGTTGAAGTTGGGCTTGACTTATTTCAATTCGGGCAATGAGAATCAAGCATTGACTTCATACAAGCGAGTTGTGCAAGATTTCCCCAATTCGGAGGAAGCAAAAGAAGCACTTGTGGCACTCGAAGATTTGTATGTTTATCTAGGTCGTCCTAGTGATTATATTGATTTTGTACAAAACCAAACGGGCATTTCTATCTCAGTCTCAAAGCAAGATTCTCTGATGTTTCAAGTAGCGGAAGAAAAATATATGCAAGGAGATTGTGCTAAAGCGATTAGTGCATTGAATGAATACTTGGATTTGTTTCCTGCGGGATATTTCAATTTGACAGCACATTATTATAGAGCAGATTGTCACTATAAGGCACAAAATTATACTGCAGCATATCCAGATTACAAGAGTGTATTGCAAAAAGGACTTAGCAAATACTATGAAAAATCATTGGTGAAAGCCACTTATATTGCCTACGAAATTAATGGGGATGTACAAGAAGCAAACTATCTATATAATGATTTGTACAATTCTGCTAGTGTGAGTAGCAATAGAGATATCGCTATTATAGGATTGATGCGTACTTATTTTAAACTACAGTCATACAATGAAGTCCTCAACTATGCCAATCAAGTATTGGATAATAGTGAGATGAATGAGGAAGTGAAAACTGAAGCCTTATTCTATAAAGCAAAATCATTGTTTGAGACAAAGAGTTATTATCAAGCTGAAATGGCTTTTGCAACTCTTGTACAAGATATAGAAATAAGTCAAATCAAAGCGGAGGCGGCTTACCATATCGCAAAGATTCAATACATCAATGGACAATATCAAGTTTCTTTGGATAATTGTTTTAACCTAAAGAATGAATATGCTTCGTATCAGTATTGGGTAGTGAAAATATTCATCTTGATGGCAGATAACTATGTAGAATTAGATAATCTTTTTCAAGCAAAAGCAACATTGCAGAGTATTGTAGATAATTATAGGGGTGATCAAGCATTAGTTGATGAAGCACGTTTGAAATTAGATGCAGTTATTACACAAGAGCAAAATGAAACGAAAATAGACCTCAATACAGAGGAAGCAGATACAATTCAGTTTGAAGGAGAATAGTTTTCGATAGGAGAGAGGTAATAAAAAGAATAACAAGAAAATAAGCTAAAATGAAAAAGCACATTTTATATATAATAGCGATAATAAGTACAACTACAGTCATTGCACAAAACACGACAGAGGATGGTAATTTAGGCAATGAAAATGTAGTAGTCGTAAAGGATTATGAAGCATTTATTGAAGATGCTCAACGTATAAAAATCAATCCAGCTACACCTGAGCAAGAGTTTGAAAAAATAGATGTAGAGTACAATGTGCCGAATAAGCTCATGAACTTAGATTATCCTGCACACACGATGCGTCCTCTTGCTATGCCTAAACTCAAAAGAGAAAAATATCAAAATTCATATCTTCGAATAGGTTTTGGTACACAGCTTTCTCCACTTGCTGAGATTGCTTATCATGATGATAATCTGGAAGACTTTCAGTTCGGAGCATATTACAAGCACTTATCTGCCTATGGTCAAAAGATAAAGAACCAATCTTTTAGAGATAACGAAGCAGGGATTTATTTCCAATACTTCAAGAAAAAGATACAAATAGGAGCAGATGTAAACTATACGCAGAATGTCGATTATTTTTATGGATACAATCATGATAGTTTAGAGTTCAAAAAAGATGAAATTAAGCAACGAGTATCTGAAGTGGGAGCATCAGTATATATGACAAATGGCGCTGCGAACATGAAAAATGTCGATTTTGCGCAAACGCTTTCATTTTCTAATATGAGTGACGCTTATGATGTAAAAGAATGGTATGTCAATTTCCAAACTGATATTTCTAAGACATTCAATAATAAGCATATCATTCATACTTTTGGTGAAGTAGATGTAAGCAATTACATCCCAACTTTTGGGGATGATCTAGAGCGAGAGTATTTTCAATTGGGAGCAGATTATACATTCAATAATGATGATTTTAAGCTTACTGCAGGATTGACGACTGCATGGGGCGAAGCAGCACCTGATGGCAAGTTTAATCTTTATCCTACAGTTTATACGGAGAAAAAGTTATTTAAGAATTACTTGATTTTTTACTCATCATGGAGTCGTAGATTACAGAAAAACAGCTACCTCAATTTTGTACAGCAAAATCCATACATCAATATCAATCCCGAATTGAAAAATGGGCGCGTAGAAGATCGTATTGCGGGATTTAAAGGGACAGCAAAAAAGTATACTTACAATGTGAAGTTTTCGAATAAAGTGATTAAAGAAATGGCATTGTTTGTCAATGATACTTTAGATGAAAAACGTTTTGATATAGTTTATGATAAAAACATGACTGTTATTAATCTTAACGCTGAGATGGGCTATACTTTTAGTCCAAAATTTCATGCTTTATTAGGCTTTGATTTTATGCTTTACGAACCAGATGAGCAAGCAGAAGCATGGCATATGCCCGCTTTCAAGACCAATCTATTACTTAAGTATAATTTAAAGAAGAAATTTTTCTTGACTGGAGAAATTTATAGTCTTGCAGGAGCAAAAACTCGATTGGCTAATGGCGATGCCGAAAAAATTAAAGGTATGGTCGATTTAAACTTGGGAGCAGAGTACCAATTTTCAAAATATTTATCTTTCTTTGTGCAGCTAAATAATTTAGCTAACTTTAAGTACGAAAAGTGGCAACACTATCCTACTTATGGTTTCAATGGGCGTATCGGTGCGCAATTGAGTTTTTAAAGAAAGATGGATAAAAAAGTTTTTAGTAGTCATATTATACGCTTGTTGAGAGATAACGAATGTGTCGTTGTTCCGCATTTTGGTGCATTTATATTAAAGCCAAGAGCTGCATCTATTTCAGGCAATAAAATATTTCCCCCTCACAAGAATATAGCGTTCAATAAGAATCTAAAGCAAGATGATGGGTTGCTTACTGGTGCTTTGATGAATGAGGGATTAACCTATAAAGAAGCACAATTTGAAGTTTTTAAATATGGGAATAG
>JBMZDS010000149.1:0-4344 GCA_049614465.1 Chitinophagales bacterium | reverse complement strand
GTCATATATCATCAAATGAAAAGGGAATGCTGTGAAAATCAGCGACTGTACCCGCAACTGTAAGTCTATTTATGTTTTGTAGTACAAAAGCCACTGTTCGTCAGCTGACGAATGGGAAGGCACTACAAAAAGACAAGTCAGGAGACCTGCCAAAATCACATAATACTAAAACTATCGGGAATAATAGTGTGTAGTCTATCTGTACAGTCATTTTGATGATTGATGCCTACTCTTTATTGTTTCCATTATTATATCATATTTAAAACAGAAACAATGAAAAGAATTTTTACCCTTTTGACAATTTTAATGACCGTATTTGTAGCCAAAGCACAAAACCAATATAGCTACAATGATGCAGCATGGTATATCGGTACTGGAGCAGATACGGCTTATATGGTGGTTTCATTTCCGCAAGGGAGTCCTTACGATCCGCCAGCATCTTTTCTTTATGGTTATTTATTCAATGACTCTGTGCAAGCTTCTGCTATGATGATGGATATAGATGCAGATGATAGCAATTTGCATATTGAGTTTAGTGGCGGATTTGTCGATTCTATCGCATTAGGAACTTATCAAGGCAAAAATGGAGTTGGTGGTTTTTACTGGGGGATTTATTCAGATACTTCTAGCACTGATATTTGGACATCAAATGCAGGTTCTGGTGAGTGGATAATGCCCAACGAATTTTATGGATTGTCATTTACAGATTTTGCGCCAGCGATATTGCCAGATACGGCTGTTTCTGTCAATAACCCAAAGGCTTTCATGATGTCTGATATCGAATATTGGATAGGTGAAGGAGCAGATTCTGCTGTTTTTGTGGTTGATTTTCTCGATGGCAATTCTTTGGCTTGGGGATATATGTTTGACAGTTCTGTAGTCGCTAGTGAGATGATGGATTCGATAGCTGCAGCAGATGATAGCTTGACCATAAATATCGGTTCTTTCTTGGATGATATTATTTATGGAAATATTGAAGGACTAGCTGGTGCTCCAAATTATTGGAATACTTGGTCTGCTGACAACAACGGAATTTGGTACACAAATATCGGAATAGGAGAGACGTTGAGTAATGGAGATTGGTTTGGCTGTTCTTATCCAAATTATCCGCCTGCGATTTTTCCATCTACGCCTAGAGCTGCGGAAGCACATGTAGTGCACATGGCGATAAACAATATTGCGGATGACATCAACTTGTCTGTTTTTCCAAATCCTACAAGTGGAGTAGTCAATTTTACGGCAGATGAATCGATTGACAATATTGAATTGTACAATATTCAAGGTATATTAATCAAATCGACAAAAGAAACTTCTTTTTCACTAGATGTAGTAAGTGGTGTTTATTTTGCAAAAATATACACAGCTAAAGGAATAGCTATTCGTCAATTGATAATCCGATAATCATGAAATACAGTTTTACAGCTCTTTTTTTATGCTTTACAGCTAGCGTTTTTGCACAGTTTGCACCTGGTCCTGGCGAAGCTGGCACTACGGCTATTGCAGATGATGATGTTACGATATCTTTTTGGGCAAACGGTGCAACTATCACAAGAGGATGGCAAGATATAGCTGATCCTTCGTTAGGACTGACTACCGTAGGAGATGAGCAGAGTGCTATCGGCTCTACAGATGGAAATGTCGTGAGTCTAGGCGATAGTGGAGTCGCTATCTTGACTTTTCCATTTCCTATCTATGATGTCGAAGGAACTGATTTTGCTGTATATGAAAATGGATTTTCGGCAGGTGGTGTCAATGAGTATTTTCTAGAATTGGCGTTTGTTGAAGTGAGTGATGATGGCATCAATTATCAGCGATTTGAAGCAATTTCTAATTCTGATACAATAAACTCTGTTGGTTCTTGGGGAGCGTTAGATTGTAGCAAATTGTATAATTTGGCTGGTAAATATCCAGGAGGATATGGTTCGCCATTTGATTTGGAGGAATTAGGATTGGATAGTATCACGCACATCAAACTAATAGATGTTGTGGGTTCGCTTTCTGATGACTATGCACAGCGAGATTTTCTCGGTAATAAGATAAATGATCCTTATCCTACTGGTTTTGCATCAAGTGGATTTGACTTAGATGGCGTAGCAGCTATTAATCAGCCGAATACAGATATTACGGAAACAGCTATTAATTATATAGATCAGCTCGATTTAGATTTATATCCCACTTTGATTGATGATGAATGGTTTTTCTTGCAAGGTGAAAGTACAACTGATGCGACTATTTCAGTTGTTAATATGGTAGGAGAACAAGTTTTAGAAATAAAAGCAAACTTGCCGAATAAGATAAGCATACCAGCTATTGCTGAAGGACTTTATATCGTAGAAGTAAAAGCAGATAATCGTATCTATCGTGAGAAAATAATGGTTAGGTAAGATATGCTCCGATTTTGGACTCTTTTTAGTGTAGTATTTCCTCTTTTTCTTTTTTCACAAGAGAAGGAAGACACGACTATGGTTGAAGGTGGTCAACTCCAAATGGTTCAAGTTGTTGCTGAAAAAATTGATGTATATTATATTTCTGGAGGGTATGATTTTTTAGCAAATCATTCATTAGATGATTTAGCCAATACAAATGCCTCTACTTTTGTTAAAAGTTATGGAGCAGGGCAGTTAGCAACTCTTTCTTTTAGAGGATTGAGTGCAGCACAGTCTAGTGTGGCTTGGAATGGATTGCAAATTAATTCACCCATGCTAGGGCAGACAGATTTGTCATTGTTCAATCTAAATCAAGTAGATTATATCGGTTTTTCTGCTCCTCAAACCAACATAGGAGGGCAGCTCGATATTCGAAACAATGTTTATTTAGGACAAAAAAAATATGAATTTTCTCTTGAAAATAGAATGGGGAGTTTTGGGCAGTTCTCTACAGCAATTCAAAATAATATTGAAGGAAAAAAAGTAAGTAGCGAAACTGGCTTCAATATCAGCTATGCACGCAATGATTTTCGCTATGACAATCCGACATTGCCCAATGGCGATAATCTACAACTGGACAATGCTGAAGTCGGTCAAATTCAACTAGCCCAGTCTTTTGCTTTTTCGACAAAAAAATCTCCTGTAGAGATTCATTATTTACAGACATATGCCAATCGTGAATTGCCACCTACACTTTTTGAAACGAACTCTACCGAAAGTCAAGAAGATAGATTATATGCACTGACTGCTCAATATGAGTATGGTAATTATGACAAATGGAATGGGAAAATACAAACAGGATATGTTTTTCAGCGTACGGATTTTTATATTTCTGATGTGTCCAAACCCGATATTAGTAAAGCAGGAAGTTGGCAAACTTCATTGCGGTTGAATAAGCGATTTGGAAATGGATTTTTTTGGGATAATAATGTAAGTTTTCAAGTTGAAAATGCAAGCTCTATTAATTTTGAAGATAATCCTTTGCGACAAAGAGGTCAGTTAAGTTCATTTTTGCTCAAAAGATTTAATACTGGTTTTCGAGTAGGAACAGGATTATCTCAACAATGGGCAGGAAAGGATTTTTCTTATCCGTTACCAAATATTTTGCTTGGTTTTGCTAATGATGATGACAATATTCCTGTAAGTGTATTAATCGAATATTCTCAACATCAGCGCTTTCCTACATTCAATGATTTGTATTGGAACCCTGGTGGTAATGAGAATTTAGAGGCAGAACATTCACACAATGTGACAGCTGATTTCTCAATGTATGGTTCTTTTGGTGAGCATTATTTTCAGTCTAAAACTACTATGTTTCATATATTGGCAGATGATTATATCCAATGGCAGCCAACAGGAAAAGGCTATTGGTCGCCTAGCAATGTCGGTAAGATATACTCAAGAGGATGGGAGCAGGAGTTGTTCTTTAAGCTGAAATTGAAAGAAAAAATCACTTGGAATATCACAGCCAACTATGGCTATACAAGGACTACAAATCGTGATGCAGAAAAATCGTATCAATTGATTTATGTACCTTTTCACAGGCTATCTTTTCACAATAAATGGGAGACGAAATACATCAATTGGTCAATCAATCAGCGAGTCGTGAGCGAAAATTTTGTGACTGCTGATAATACCGCTTCTATTGATAAGTTTTATTTGTTTGATTGTGAAATAGGGCGTGATTTTGAAGTCAAAAAATGTGTTTTTTCGCTTGATTTTGAAATCAATAATCTATTCAACAAAGAATACCAAACCGTCATCAATCGTCCGATGATGGGCAGAAATTTTGCCTTAAATTTAGGTTTTAAATTTGTGAAATGAAAAACATATCCCCTCTAGATAGGGGTTAAGGGTGTGTGTTTCAAACAAAAAAGTAGCAGTAATTATGAATAATAAGACAAGTTTGTTATTGGTT
>JBMZDS010000148.1:0-4345 GCA_049614465.1 Chitinophagales bacterium | reverse complement strand
GATTGTGGCTGTTTAGCTTTTTGGCTCTATTTACTCATGTTTTACTGGATGCCTTCACCACTTATGGTACGCAACTATTACTACCTTTTTCAGACAAACGGATTAGTTTTGACAGCATCAATATTGTTGACCCTGTTTATACAATTCCACTTTTGTTAGGTGGTTTAGGAAGCGATGTCGCCATTGAAACGGCTGATGTTATTATTCAAACTGACCAACCTTCTAAAATCGCAATGGGTATTAAAATTGGAAAATCTACGCAACGGATTATTTGGCAAAATATCGCTCTGGCTTTTGGAGTGAAAGTGGTAGTTTTAATTTTAGGAGCATTAGGATTGGCAACAATGTGGGCGGCAGTTTTTGCGGATGTAGGCGTGGCTTTGTTGGCGGTATTGAATGCGGTAAGATTGCAAAGAAAGGAGTGGGAAAATCCATTACATAGTACGCCAGGCTCTGATAGGCTAAGTTATCTTTGAAAAAATCGGGTGTTATAAAACAAAAGTCAATTTTGTCCCATAACTAAATGTAGCCGTCTCAATTATGGTTTTAAGGCATTTTTTGAACTAAAGCCATAATAATTTCATAGTGATACATGAATGTTTTTTATGGTCATATCCTATGATTTTAACGTTCGTTATCACCAAAACTTGTTTTCATAGACATTTTTGACTGAATTTGAGCCTATGGGACATTTTCTACTTTTGTTCGATATTACCCAAAATCCTGCTTCCAATTGGCGGCAAATGGCTTGATAAAGCATCAATTCATAACGGGCAGGTACAAACTTGCCCGTTGGATACTAAATCCAAAGTCGTTGAGCGATATTCCGTTCCTCTGCTCCCAAAGCATTAGCATAAATCGCAGTCACTTCTAAAGAAGAATGACCAAGCCATTTACTAACTAAATTAAGTGGGATTTTTCGTTCTAAGGCATGGATCGCAAAGCTATGACGCAATCCTTTGGGGCTTGCTTGTGTACCTTCTATTTCTGCGGATTGCATCACTTCACAAATGCGACGAAAAGCAGTAGTACGTGACCAACTCCATAAGAAGGATTCCTTCTCTTTGGGTTTTAGATTTTTGAGATTAAAGACTAATTCTAGTTCATTCAAAAAATCAGGCGATAAGGGCACTTGTCTGAATATCCCTATCTTGCGTTTTTTCATAGAACCAATAGTGACTGCTTTAGCTGATAAGTCAATATCCTTCGCCCGAATATTCAACCCTTCAGAAATTCGACAGCCCGTATAAAGCAGCATCAAACAAAAAACACGTACCTCCCGATTCGTATTTTTAGCTGCTATTTCAAAAGCAATCCGCTCCTGGGCAGTTAGATATTTTCGATTCCCTTGACTATCCAATAATTCCATAAAATCGCACCTTAGTTATAGATAAAAACACACTTTGAAACAAAACTACATAAGTAATGTAGCAAAGATAGTACGAATTACAACGAAATTATATTGTTGGCGATTCTACGAATAGAGATTGTGAAACACTATTACTTATTCTGATTCAACTAAAAAAGCCAATGAGTCATACACAGATAACTCATCGGCTTCTAATTCTATAACAATACATAGTGGCATAGCTAATTCCGCTACGATATTTTGGTAGTCTATTCAATTACTAAAATTGTTACCTAAATCAATCAAAAGTGACCATTCTACTAATCTCGTAAATTTTATTTCCTATATAATCCTCTGCTGTTTCTGTTACATATAGAAAACGATGGATTTGTCCTCCCATAGTTATTGTGCGATACTTTCCAGGGCGAATATCACTTATGACCATACTATGCTTCTGATGCCATTTTTCATTATGTCTGGCTCTTTCCTTTCTATATAAAGAAACGTAGTATTCAATTTTTATACCAGATTTTGCGTCCTCTGAATCCTCCGCAGAAAAAACAGCAAATGGACTCATAAAAAGGGATTTTGTCTCCTTAGATAATTTTATCTCAATTGGAATTTCGTCACCTTGTTGAGCAAATAGCATTTCTTTACCATTAAACTTCAAGCTCAACAGGTGGAATGTTTCGCCCTCTACATCTATGTATCTATAAAAGGCACTCATTAATCTATCATCATAGGTTTTTTCCACAGTAAACAAGGATAGTAAGTCCTTACTTCCAGTAAATATATCTTCGACTATTCCACGTCTATCTCGCCGCCCCTTATCCCCTTCTTTCCAAGCTAAGGCGGTGAAACTATACATAGAATCGTTTTTGGCACTATTGGGAAATTTCGACTTATCTTCCATAGCGCAATAGCGCATTGTATTTGGAGAATAGGCACAAGTAGTGTTAGCAGCACTACTTCCTGAAGTGCCAAAACTTACTGATGCGATACTCAATATGGAAAACAAGCTCACAAATGAAAAGACTATAAAGCCCGTATCTATCTTTTTCATATCTAATCTTTTTTAATGAAAAATGAATTGGGGTTGTATCAAACCTATTGTGGATTTAGTTCTAACTCACTCAACTTCGGAGTCTTTTTCGCAGTTCTTGCAACTGAAATCTGGTCTATTTCTTCCCTAGAATGTATCGCTCCAAAATCATCTATACCATAATATTCTTCTAATGTCTTCTCTGATACAATTCCTTTTTCTGGCAAGTTGGAAATAAAACTAGCTTCAATTTTACCGTCTAGGATATTCAGTATTTTTCTTCTGAACATATAATATTGTAACTGTGTCGTAATGGCGATGCAGCTACCTGACACGATCAAGAAGAAACCATAGAAGCCCATACCAGATTTCATAAATGAAACACCTATAAAAATCACAATAACAGGTTCTATATATTTCCAGAAAGTATGTTGGCGAACCGTAAAGATAGTGCGCCCTGCAATTCTCAATTTTAAGTTAGAAAGCCCTAACAACTCAAATATCTTATAGAGAATAGATATACCTTCATTCTGCGAATACCATCTTTCATTAAAGATTCTTGTGCGGATTCTTAGATGAATTAAATGTAAAATCGAAAGCAAGAAGAATATTGTTAGGTGACGATAAAATATAGCAATCGAGTTTGCATCTATTATTTCTAACCACCCACCAATAAGGAAAACATCAAGGGATAAGATGTATGCTAATACGGACGCTCCCAAAATCACAAGAAAATTTAGCTTACGTTCTCCAAAGCGATAACGCAGAAAAAGAAGTGTGTAGAAAGCCATACATTGCAGTAGGAACATTATAACCTGAAAAAGAAGTGAACCAAATATTCCCATACTTGTATATACGGCATCATCCATTTGAAAATCGGTTATAGTACCATTAGGATTTTTCATAATTCAATTTTTGAAATGAGAAAATATTAGGGTTTTATCATGTTGTTAGGCATCTTGTCGGAAGATGGCTTTTATATGATTCTTGCCATTACTCCAGACTTTCCCTGCCATTGTTATCACGGTTTCTACTTCCAGGTCATTTTCTACACCACCACATTTCATAGTGGTAAATTCACGAGGTAGAATTTGGGGCATTAACGTTTCATGTGTATGGAATCCCGTGCCATTTGCGTCCCCTCCCCCACTAACATTAATTCCACTCATTGCTCGTAAATCTTGACCTATCGTATCTGATGCCCACTTATTTGTGACAAAGTCATTATTAGCATGAAAGATTTTGGTACTTAGATTTCCCAATAGACTGTCTGCTTGTTCTCGTGGATTTGAACCGCCAATTACAGAATAGTAATTGCTTATATTTTGGCTGATTAATACGGTGCAAGCCTTACTACTTCTAGCAGTACTTTGAAAAAGCATATCATGGCGTTCACTTAAAAATAATTGCGCTTCATCTATCCATAAAAATATAGGACGACAAGGGGGCGTAACATCACGCCTTTGAGTGCCTTGTTGCCATAATAATTTAAATATGCTTTGAGCATATACCCCTAATTCGAGATATTCTTTCTCTGGAAAATCCAGAATAATGATATATCCCTCATGCGTATCTTCGGGAGTAATATTTGTAGTAGTTGAAAATATCTCTCGTAAGACCCCTGTTAGAAATGGCTCTGCTAAACCTAGAAAACTCTCTGTTATAATGGAACGGGTCTTTTCTGCCAGATAAGGAAAATCTCTACCCCAATAGTTCCACACTACATCAAACACTATTTTTTCTGATGCTGATAATTCTTTACTTACTCCTTTTGATAAGCATTTGAGGCAATAATTTTTGCCTATCAGTTCTTTAT
Source organism: Chitinophagales bacterium (assembly GCA_049614465.1). Lineage (GTDB taxonomy): Bacteria > Bacteroidota > Bacteroidia > Chitinophagales > UBA8649 > JBMZDS01. The sequence goes on along the minus strand of JBMZDS010000148.1, from coordinate 139 downwards.
ATTCTTCTTCATTTCTGCCATTATCAAAATAACCACTACTGGCTTTATAGTAAAAATCAGCATCACGTGGAGAAGAATTAACTACTTTAGTCATATTCTCAATTGAGATTTTTTCTTCTGCCAATTTCAATAGGTCAAT
>JBMZDS010000147.1:0-4415 GCA_049614465.1 Chitinophagales bacterium | reverse complement strand
AACTATCACAATACCATTGCAAGCCATCTATCATACCATTGGTTCGTTTTCGCTCTATGATAAGACCTACGGATCCTTCACTTCGAATAGGCGAGTGTGGTATTTGTGCAGGCAATAAAAACATTTCGCCTGCTCGTATTGGTATTTCTACTGCTTTTCCTTCTTCCTGTATTTTCACTACAATATCTCCTTCTAGTTGGTAGAAAAGTTCTTCGGTTTCATTATAGTGATAATCCTTTCGTGCATTAGGACCACCTACTATCATTATTATATAGTCACCACTTTCTACATAGAGGTTTTTATTGCCTACAGGAGGTTTGAGTAGAGCACGATTATCTTCTATCCATTGTTGTAGATTGAAAGGTCTTTTTATCATATTGATGACTTTTGATTAGAAGCACAAGATAAAGAATATCTAAACATTCAAGTTTTTTAGTGCTTAGATTTTTTAATTTTGTTCCAACTTATAGCGCTCAAATGCTTTAGCGTCTTTGTCTTAGTATATACGGAGTAAGTATATTGTTAGTGTTTATTGTATAATATGAGGTTGTTTTTACTTGAAAATAAACTTTTACTAGAGTTTGCGTATTTCAAAAGAAAAGCAGATATTTGCGTTCCAAAATAAAAAACGATGTCAAAAGTTTGCGAATTAACGGGTAAGAGACCAATGAGCGGTAATAATGTATCGCACTCAAAAAGAAGAACAAAACGTAAGTTCTATCCAAATCTTCAAAAGAAACGCTTTTTCATTCCAGAATTGGACAGATGGGTGACTTTGAAAGTAGCAGCTTCTACTATCCGTACGATAGATAAAAAAGGAGTATACAACTACTTGAAAGAATTGGAAAAGAAAGGTGAAATTAAATTAGTATTGGAGGATTAAGCAATGGCGAAAAAATCAAAAGGAAATAGAATTCAGGTAATTTTAGAATGTACTGAGCACAAAACAAGTGGTGTTGCAGGTACATCTAGGTATGTAACTACGAAAAATAGAAAAAACACACCTGATCGTGTAGAGTTGAAAAAATTCAACCCTATCTTGAAGAAATATACTGTTCACAAAGAAATTAAGTAATTATGGCTAAGGTATCAAAGAACGCGAAAACGAATCGTACAGCACAAGAAGGTTCAAAGGATTATGTTAGAGTATTCAAAGCAGTAAAAGGAAAATCAGATTCTTCTTACGGATTTGCTGAAAAGATAGTTCACAAAGACAAAGTAAAAGAATTTTTGGCGCAAAACTAATTTGTCCATTCATTCGATACATACAAAATATAGCTTCTCAACGTGAGAGGCTTTTTTTGTTTTTTCAATAAATGATTTCATTTACAGCTCTTTTTGCTGCAAGAGCTGCAGTATGAACACTTCCCCAATCTTCTCCATCTGTATATGCTTCTCCAGCAAAATAGATTTTATCAGCAACAGATTTTCCAAGTTTTTTAACTTTTTTCCAATCTTCATGGTCAGTCAAATATGCTCCTTCAATATAAGGTTCATCGACCCAATTTTGCGTTGTATGTTTTATGTAAGCAGTACTAGCTTGATTTGAAAACATTGTATCTAGTTCATTTAATATGTATGCAATTCTATCTGAATCGCTAAGCGATATGTAGTTTTGTGCAGGTATACCTACAGCAAATAAACCTAGTATATTTTTGTTTGTATTTTGACCGTATGCAGCATCATAGTATGCAACTTGACCATCACTTTCAGGTGAAATAGTAAATTCAGTAAAAGTAGGATAAAAATTGTCCGAAAATTCAATAAATACCTTTATTCCTTCCCATACTTTTGCTGTATTTATTGCATCTATTTTTTCATTAGAGAAAACAGGATTAAAATCTATTATTCCTGTTTGAAGCATTTTTAAAGGTGCTGTTAAAATCACTTTATCGGCTGTATATTGCTTATTCGGTGTATTGACAATTATCTTATCTTCAGTATAATCTATTGAAGTGACAGGAGTATTATAAGTTATTTTTTGCTCGATCATAGGCAAAACATACTCTTCATAAAAGTCAAGCCAACTTGAATTAATAAATTTTTTATCTTCAGACTCTCCAAGATTATCCATTGATAACACACCATTTTGCCATGTTCCATAACTATCATTAGGATTATATTCTTTCATCTCCAATTCTATATCAGTGTTATTTGTTATTTCCTTTAAAACATCAAACTTAGTATGAAGCCACTCTGCCCCTAATGGAATAGGAAAGTCAGTGAAATCATTATTTATTTTCATTCTTCCTCCGTAAGTGCTCTTTGCTTCAAGTATTTCAAATTCAATATTTTGTTGTGCAAGTAAATGACCTGCCGTCATACCAGCGGCTCCTGCACCTATAATGATTACTTTCCCAGAAAAATTTGGGGTATTATCTTCAATAGTCTTACAATAGGGAAGAAGAGGAATCGAAACTCCTAATATTCCACACATTTTAATAAAATCTTTTCTTGTCATAACTTTATTATATTTAGCTAATATAATGTTTTATTAGTCTATTTTTCATCTTATGAATACCTCATTTTAAATTTGTACTTTTGCACCAATAAATACTCCACCCATTTAAAGCATAAAAATGAGTTTTTTTAATAAATTTTTCAATAAAGAAAAGAAAGAAGACCTAGATAAAGGGCTAGAAAAAACCAAAGAAGGAATTTTTTCAAAGTTATCTAGAGCTGTAGCTGGAAAATCTAAAGTAGATGAATCTGACTTAGATGATATAGAAGAGGTGTTGATTGCTTCTGATGTAGGATTGGATACTACAATTAAGATTATAGAGCGACTAGAAGAGCGAGTAGCACGAGATAAATTTATCAATACGACAGAGTTAAATTCTATCTTGAAGGATGAGATGAGTCGTCTTTTAGAGGAAAATAATACGGTAGATTTAGATTCTTTTGCTCCACCAGTTAATAAAAAGCCTTATGTCTTGATGGTCGTAGGCGTCAATGGAGTTGGAAAAACGACTACTATTGGGAAATTGGCATATCAATTTAAAAAGCAAGGCTTGAAAGTTGTACTAGGTGCTGCTGATACATTTAGAGCAGCAGCCGTCCATCAGTTAGAAATATGGGGAGAGCGAGCAGGCGTACCTGTAGTATCTAAGGGGCAAGATGCAGATCCTGCTTCTGTTGCTTACGATACATTGAAGTCTGGTGTAGCGCAAGATGCTGATGTTATTATTGTTGATACAGCAGGAAGATTGCACAACAAAGTCAATCTGATGAATGAGTTGACCAAGATTAAAAATGTAATGCAGAAAGTGATACCAGATGCACCACATGATGTGTTGTTGGTATTAGATGCTTCTACAGGACAGAATGCGCAATTGCAAGCCAAAGAATTTTCGAAAGCAACAGATATTACCTGTTTAGCATTGACAAAATTGGATGGAACGGCTAAAGGCGGTGTCGCCATAGGAATAACAGATCAATTAAAAATTCCTATTCGATACATAGGTGTAGGAGAGGGAATGGAACAATTACAATTGTTCAACAAAAAAGCATTTATAGATTCATTATTTGGATAAAGAGATATTTGATAGAGAAGAGGGAATATGAAGACGAAAAAAATAACAAAAGACAAAGTAAATGTAGTAACACTTGGTTGCTCAAAAAATTTAGTCGATAGTGAAGTGATGATGGGACAACTCGATGCTAATGGCATAGATGTCGCTCACGAGAGTAAAAAAGAAGATTTTAACATAGTGGTAGTCAATACTTGCGGATTTATAGACAAAGCAAAGGAAGAATCTATTAATACAATCTTGGATTTTGCGGATGCGAAAAAAGAAGGTCGTATAGAAAAACTCTATGTGACAGGTTGTTTATCTCAGCGATATAAGGATAATTTGGAAGCAGAAATTCCAGAAGTAGATGCCTATTTCGGAACAATGGAATTGCCCGAATTGCTGCGAAAATTTAACGCAGATTATAAACATGAATTGATAGGCGAACGTATGATGACGACTCCACAGCATTACGCTTATGTCAAAATATCAGAAGGCTGCAATCGTACTTGTTCATTTTGTGCGATTCCGATTATGAGAGGAAAACACCGCTCAAAAACAATCGAAGATTTAATCACAGAAGTAAAACTCCTAGCATCACAAGGCGTAAAAGAAATCATGCTGATTGCACAAGAGTTGACTTTCTATGGTTTGGATATTTACAAAAAACGTTCGTTGCCGCTTTTACTCGATGAATTGGCACAGATAGATGGTATAGAATGGATAAGATTGCATTATGCTTATCCTGCACAGTTTCCGATGGAGATAGTAGAAGCGATAGCTAGAAATTCTAAGGTTTGTAATTATCTCGATATGCCGCTACAGCACGCCAGCAATAGTATGCTCAAAGCGATGCGTAGAAATATCACAAGAGAAAAAACAGAACAATTGATTACAGATATT
>JBMZDS010000146.1:0-4420 GCA_049614465.1 Chitinophagales bacterium | reverse complement strand
TCTCAATTAGTGGTTTATCACAGCCAATTGTATCAGTTTAATATTTTTGTAGATAGAGATAAAGCTTCTACACAATCGTTTTTTGATACTACAATTCAAATTTGGCAAAAAAATAAGAATGATTTTTAATTTCGTACGATGAAAAAGATACTATTACTCAATATAATCGCTTTATTTACTTGTCTTGTAAATGCACAGAATACAAGTTTAGAAGCGACAATTAGCCATATTAGTTTTGAAAAACTAGAAGTCACTGATTTGTATGGTGCTACTCTCCCAAGTGAAGGGCAAGAGGTACTTGTCTATAAAGTGATGGAAAATGGTTTTTTTTCAGGAACATACGAGCTTGTCAAAGGAACAGTTTCTCTAAGCTCTAATACCAAAATTATAGTCGAACCTGAGGAATATCTCAGCACACTAGTCGAAGATAGTGTAGAGCGTCCTATGGCAAAAGTGGGGCAAACTGTTTTGATAAAATGGGAAGATGAGAATGTAAAAAAAGAAGCTGAAGAAGAATTTTCACGACTTCAGAATATAATCTATGATGCGCAAGATTTATTGGATGAAGGTAATAGTGAAGGTGTTATTGAATTACTTTTACCAGAAGACGAAGCTTATGAAGACTGCTATGCTTGTAGCTTTTTATTGGGAAGAGCATATCTAGACGAATATGAGGAAGATAAAGCAATAGAAGCATTTACGAAAGTAATCGATTATGCGGGTGATGAATATTCAATGGCATATATTTATAGAGCAAAAGCATATGAAAACACTTATCCGCATAGATATGGAGATGCTATCAAAGATTATCGTGCAGTGATGTCATATATAGATAATGAAGATGATGAAATCTATGTCCTAGAAAAAATAATCTATCAATATGAAATGTTAGAAGATTTTGAGTCCGCTTGTAATGTGGTAAGTGAATTGGCAAAAATAACTCCTGAAACTCAAAAAATAGAAGAATATACTAATCATTATTGTAGTGAAATAGTAATCCCTGAATATTCATCTATACGTTTTGATGCAAGCATAGTAAGCCAGTCTGAAGACTTAAATACAATAGAAATACAACTTGAAAAGGAAGCCCAAAATTGTTTCTATCTTGACTGGCATGGTTTACCGGATTATTTATCCAAAAAAGAAATAGAAACGGGAAGTTACTTTACAATAGGAACATGTTCAGAAGATTATAATATGGCTGATGCTATAGTTCAGATAAAGAGTATTAAAAATGGAATCATAGAGCTAGAAGTAATGTACTGGACAGGGAAAATAAATGGACATCCATGGCGAAATGAATATCCAATTGGAGACAATATGACATTAGCTTGGTAGAATAGTTAATTTTATGAATAAACAAGAAAAAATAGCTAATTTCAATCCATCTTCCGTAGGCATTAACAATGGTAATATCTTTGGGTTTCCTTTCAATTTTGAAGAATCAGACATCATCATACTACCTGTTCCTTGGGAAGTAACTACCTCTTTTGGTAGCGGTACATCTCTTGCTCCGCAAAAAATATTGGACGCTAGTACACAACTCGATTTTTATCACCATGATTTTCCTAAAGCATGGCAACAAGGAATTTATATGCTAGATATTTCTGATGAAATCATGCAACTCAATCAACGCTATAAATCTAAAGCTAGAGAAATTATATTACTCCAGGAAAAAGGAAAATCGCAAGCAGATTTAGCCGAAGAAATCAAAGAAATAAATGAAGTTTCAAGACAGTTAAATCAATGGGTTGTAGAACAAACACAAATATTGATTAGTAGAGGAAAAAAAGTCATTTTATTGGGTGGCGATCATAGTACTCCATTAGGATATCTTCAAGCACTTTTTCAAGAACATGACGATTTTGGTATTTTGCAAATAGATGCACATGCAGATTTGCGTGACAGCTATGAAGGATTTGACTATTCTCATGCATCTATCATGCACAATGTGCTGAAATTAAAAGAGATAAAATCGTTAACACAAGTAGGAGTTCGTGATATTTGTCAAGAAGAAATTGATGTCATTAACGACAATAAAAACATCCATACCTTTTTTGATGCTGTACTAAAACGAGCAGAATATAAAGGCGAAACTTGGCAAATGCAAATCGATAAAATTATCGCTACGCTACCGCAAAAAGTATATGTCAGTTTTGACATAGATGGGCTATCTCCTGACCTCTGCCCTACTACAGGAACTCCAGTGCCAAGCGGACTTCAATACGCACAGGCAATCGAACTAATAAGACAAGTAAAACTAAGCGGCAGGGAAATTATCGGATGTGATTTGGTTGAAGTAGGCAATGCTGACTGGGATGCCAATGTTGGTGCTAGGGTTTTATATCAGCTTTGTTGTTTTTTGTAGCCAAAATAAATACATTTGATTAATATGAATAATACCAAAATGGAGAAACTCAAAGAATATTATTCTTCGCTTGAAAATGAAGATTTACAACAAATAGTAAATACAAAATTATATACTTTAAGTGATGAAGAACAAAAAATCATAAGAATTGAATTGGTCGCTAGAGGTTTAATGACTGAAAATGATGAAGACAAAGTTAACTTCAATCCAAACATGCTCAAAGAGTATCTCGAAAAAATGAGACTTGAACAGAATCTATTTATGGGGATTTTAGCTGGATTCATTGCAGCAATATTTAGTGCTACACTCTGGGCTGTCATTACAGTAATTACAGAATATCAAATTGGATATATGGCAATTGCGGTAGGGTTTATCGTTGGTTTTTCAATTCGATATTTTGGGAAAGGAATTGATCAAATATTTGGCATTATGGGCGCTATATTAGCTTTATTTGGTTGCGTATTAGGGAATTTTCTATCAGTTGTAGGTTTTTTAGCTGATTCAGGTGATTTTATGATGTATATAGAAATTTTATCAGTGTTTGATTTTTCTATGATTATACAAATCCTTTTAGAAACCTTCAACCCTATAGATATTCTATTCTATGGATTTGCATTATATGAAGGATATCGATTTTCTTTTCGTCAATTTACAGATGAAGAAATTATTAAAAATACTTCTACCTATTAAGATAGAAATTCTTTTATCCTACCCATACCCAAAGTTCCATCTATACAAACATCTGCTTGCCCATAAAAAGGAAGGCGTTTTTCCATAGTTTGATTGACAAAATCGATTAATTGTTTTTCATCCAAATCCTTTACTAAAGGACGGCTATCTTTTTGTTGTTTCAGTCTGCCGATAAGGATTTTCGTAGGGACATCTATATAAATTACTTTGCCTTTTGTTTGCATTATAGCTATATTATCATGAAAGCAAGCTGTTCCACCTCCGGTAGCGACTATAGTATTCTCTACATCTAGTTTTTGTAATGATTCAGTCTCTAACTGACGAAAGTACTCCTCTCCTTTTGTCTCAAAGATTTGATTGATAGTCATTTGCTCAGATTCCTCTATAGCTTTATCTAAATCGATGAAATTCATCTGCCAGGCTTTGGCCAATTTTCGTCCGATGGAAGTCTTCCCACTTGCCATAAATCCTATGAGGAAAAGTGGATTATGCATCTATTTTGACTCTAGGGTCTAACAATGTATAGAGAAAATCAACCACAATATTCATAATTACAAACACAAAAGCAATGAATAAAATCGCTCCCATTACCAATGGAAAATCAAATTGTAAAAGTGCATTGACTGTCTCATGTCCTAATCCTTTGAAGTCAAACACCCATTCTACAAAAAAGGCTCCTGCCAACAAAGCCGCAAACCAACCAGTGACAGATGTCACTACAGGATTTAATGCATTGCGAAGTGCATGCTTCAAAATCACTTTTTTGCGACTCAATCCTTTCGCTTTTGCAGTACGCACATAGTCTGCACCTAATACATCTAGCATACTATTGCGCGTCAATTGTACTATGATTGCTACTGGTCGTATACCAAGCGCAATAACGGGCAAAATCAAATTTCGCCAATTGATAAAATATTCCCCCAAATCAGATACATCTATCAATGGTCCTGTGACATTAAGTCCTGTATAGTTAGACAAGTAATAGCCAAATAAAACCGCTAAAATAATGGCTGAAAAATAGGATGGAACGGAAATGCCTAATACTGAAAACCCAACAACTGATCTATCAAGCCATGTATTGTGTCGCAATGCTGCAAAAATACCTAAGGAAATACCTATGATACTTGCAAATCCCATTGCAAAAATAGCGAGTAATGCAGTAGGCAGTATTTTTCGTTGCAAAATAGATAATACAGGTTTATTGCTCTGAAATGAACGTCCAAAATAGGGTATTTTAAGAACCAATGACTTTGAACCAATGGTTATTATCTTGATGTATGAGTAATTTTCAGCATCAAGATATAAAGGTGCTTCTGTATCTATATTTTCATTGATAGAAATAGGTGACAAATCAGCGATATA
>JBMZDS010000145.1:0-4451 GCA_049614465.1 Chitinophagales bacterium | reverse complement strand
CATGAGAGTCGCAGTACCTTCTCCCCAGCACTCGGCTTGGTTAGGACAATTTCCACTCTGGCATATTGTATGCAATTTATGCTCTGATACATTTTTCAATACATCCGAAGATTGCTTTCCTGAAGGTAGTTTTACCTTAAGCCATTCAGGTTTTGATATGCGAGATTGTTTTTTTGTAGTAGTGACTGACATAGAATGTAAAGGTACGTGTTTTTTGATTTTTGATTACTCTATTTAAAAGCACCTTTAAATTGTGACTTATTTTTTCATAAATTTCAATATCGCTTTAACTACTTCATGAGGTTTTTCTTCATGTGGAAGTAGTGATGTGTTTTTTATCGTAACAAAATCGATATCAGTATTAAATTGCTTTGCCATTTCTTTACCTAAGTTTATAGGAAAGGTTTTATCCTTATCACCCCAGAGAAACAAAACATTTGCTTTGATTCTTTCATGAAGATATTTAAACTCATCTACCAATTCCCAATCAATACCTTTGAGATACTTAAACGCTCCTATTGTTTTCCTTTTCGAGACAATTATTGGGCTCGTATAAGGCAATATATTTGATTCTTTTTCTAACATTGACTTATCATAATAAAACTCTCTAAAACCCATTGGCAATTTGATAAACCATTTTCTCTGTAATAAAAACCTAATTATATTCGGTACTAAAGGCAAAAGACCGATTCTTTGATAAAAAGGAATCCAAGGAGGACGATGATTTGGTATTTCGGTATTAAATAACATTAATGCTTCAACATCATCAGGTTTGTTAACTGCTATTTCTCTTGCCACTGTTGCTCCAGAATTGTGAGCAATAAGGCTGTAATTATTAATTTCCAGCTTTTTTAAGAGCTTAATAATGTATCTGGCTTGAGACTTAGTTTTAAAATCAGTATTATCAGACCAATCACTATCACCAAGTCCAGGCAAATCAAGAATGTGACATTTAAATTTTTCTGATAATGCAGGGATTATTTTTCTCCAAGTATATCCATGTGTTGGAAAACCATGTATAAAAATCAAGTCTTCTCCAGCCCCAATTTGCCTGTGAGCAATCGAGACATCTTCCACAGTTATTTTCTGAAAAGCTATTTTATTGTACATATTAATCTGTTCCATTGTCAACACCTTGGTATTAAGTAAATTTAATCTTTCACAGTAGTTACAACAAAAACTCCCAAGTCATAAAAACGACTTGGGAGTTTTATATTCAATTTGTAGCAATGCTATTATTTTGCCGCAGCAAAGTTTTCAGCTACTTTGTCCCAGTTTACTACATTGAAAAATGCATTGATATAATCTGGTCTTCTGTTTTGGTAGTTGAGGTAATAAGCATGCTCCCATACATCTAGTCCTAGTATCGGTGCTCCTTCACATCCTAGTCCCATTACAGGATTGTCTTGGTTGGCAGTAGAGCATACTTCTAGCTTGCCGTCTTTTACGCAAAGCCATGCCCATCCAGATCCAAATCTTGTAGCAGCCGCTTTCGCAAATGCATCTTTAAAATCTTCAAATGAACCAAAAGCAGCATCAATAGCAGCAGCTATATCGCCTGAAGGTGTACCACCACCATTAGGACTCATTACTTCCCAAAACAATGAGTGATTGTAAAATCCTCCACCATTATTTCTTACAGCATTATTGTCGGTGTGGTTCTTTAATAAATCATCGATAGATTTGCCTGCCATATCTGTTCCTTCTATCGCAGCATTTAGTTTTGTAGTGTATCCATTGTGATGTTTACCATGGTGTATTTCCATTGTACGAGCATCTATATGTGGTTCTAGTGCGTCATACGCATAAGGTAATTTTGGTAATTCGAAAGCCATAATTATTGAGTTTTTATGTTAAAAGTATAATTTAATATCGTGTAGCGAAGATAGGAAAAAATACCTTTTTTCAATTTAAACTCTGTTAATACCTAAATCAAAAAGAGGCTCGCTTATTAAAAAACGAAACCTCTTTTTCACTAAAAAACCTATTATTTATAAAGACGCAATATAAGCACTGAGTTCTTGTACAGAACTACTATAATCTAGCGCATCATATACGATGTAGTAGTTTTCCTTGTCAATAGTTTTGGTATATGTAGATTTTGCTACGTTGACCTTATCACTATCATAAGTAAATGTATTGACGAGTTGTTTTGCTTGTTGTGCTGTGAAATGATTGCTTACCACTGCTTGGTTATACACCGCCATCATATCACTTGCAAACCATTGGTTTTGTATAGTAGCCAATAATACTTGAAAATCACCATCACTCATTGCAGAATTGTAACCATATCCATAAGGATTGTAATTGTCATACATGTTTCCACAGCTACCACATCCACAACCCGTTTGTTGTGTACATACATTTACAGGAGGAGCACAATTGCCACATCCACAATTCGGTTGTTGTGTACAGCCGCTATACGTATAGTTGTCATAATAACCACCGCTTGTATAGCTACAGTTTCCACAACTACAACCTGGTTGTTGCGTACATACATTTACTGGGGTGCAACTGCCGCAAGTACATCCCGCTTGCTGTGTACAACCATTGTATGTGTAGGTATACGTGCTACTATTACCTCCACAAGTTGGGTTTTGTGCCGGGTAAGGATTGTAATATGGAGGTGGTGTTCCACATGTTGGTGGTGGAGTATACAATGCGATTTGCTCTTGTAGTACAAATTGATTGTTCTGTTTTATTTTAAACTTTGAAAAAGTATTGTTTGGCAAAAACACATACCCGCTGTATGCCAAATAACTTTCTTGAAACCATCCATTACCAATTATTTTAAAAATCTCTACATAATGGTTGCCATCTGTCAATCCGCTTACTGATACATTCGTATTGTTGTTAGCGATTTGTTGTCCATCTAAAAAAACGGTCATTGGGCTATTTGCATTAGATTTTATCTGCAAATCTGCTTGTCCTGCGATAGCTTGTCCTATTATTAGACTACATGTTACTATCAATGTCATTAGCTTTTTCATAATGTGCCTCCTTTAATTTTTTTGGCGTTTAAAAAATGATTTGATAGCTATAGTTCAATCGCTGTGCCAAAATCGAGTTGGTAATGTTAACGAAGGGTTAATCAAAAAATCGTACGAACCACTTTTTTACATTTTTTAAACTCGAATGCGCTCTTCATCTCAAAAAAAATTCTCTATTTGTACTATCTTTACCATTCGAAAATTAAAATGAGTAAAATGCAGAATCAAAATCCAGAAGAATTAATAGAAAAATTTGCAGGCAGTAAATTTGATAAACAATTTTTAGAAGAGCGTAAAGTTTTCCTATGGGGACCTGTACATGACGATTCAGCAAAAAAAGTAGTCAATCGTCTTTTGTACCTAGAAGCTCAAGATCCAGGTAAAGAAATTACATTTTATATCAATAGCCCTGGTGGAGTAGTGACTTCTGGTCTAGTAATGGTAGATGTAATGAAGATGATATCTTCTCCTGTACGCACAGTTTGTATGGGTATGTGCGCATCTATGGGTGCAATGTTGCTTTCACAGGGTGAAAAAGGTAAGCGTGAGATATTTAACTATGGCCGTGTGATGATACATCAGCCAAGTATAGGTGGAGCATATGGTCAAGCGACTGATCTAGAAATCACAGCAGAACAAATGCTCAAAACACGTGCTATCTTAGCAGAAATGCTAGCAGAATCTTGTGGTAAATCTTTTGATACAATAATGAAAGACTTTGATCGTGACTATTGGATGGATGCAGAAGAAGCCTTGAAGTATGGAATTGTAGATAGCATATCGACTAAAATATAATCAGCATGGACATCAATGTAGATATCGCTCGCTTGCAAAAAGAAATCGCAAGCAAACTCGGACTAGAAAGTGAAAATGTGATTTTTGACTATGTACAAAATGACAATATTTTCACACTAAGTTTAATTACGGTCAATCCTAGACATGAGCAATCTTTCCTTTATCATACCGAAAAAGGAATATCTAAGTTAGAAGCATTGGAAAAAATGCTAGAATACGTCAATAAAGATCATAAAGAAGAAGATAGCTATACTATTCAATGGCGAAAAATGAATGGAATAGAACTACACACCTCTTACTTTAAAGCGAAAAACATGTATGATGCTTTAGATAAGTTTTACTTTAATCGTGAATTAAATTCTTGTACTGTATTTCAGATTTCGCTCAATCCTGTTGCCTAATAACATTATACTAACCAATCAGCTGTCTTGCATTATCTAAAGATGCGTCTGTGATATTTTCACCACTAAGCATTCGAGCAATCGCTTTTGTGTGTTGTTCTGAGTTGAGTGGTGCGATTTTCGTTTGCGTTTTATCACCTTTTTCTGCTTTGTAGATATAAAAATGTTTATCTGCTTTTGCGGCTATCTGCGGCAAATGAGTAATGGAAATAAGTTGGTGTTTTTGACTGATGTCTTGAAAAACTTCGCCCACTTTTGCTGCCAC
>JBMZDS010000144.1:0-4454 GCA_049614465.1 Chitinophagales bacterium | reverse complement strand
TTGAAAATCCGCATCACTCATTTGGCAGTAATTTACTTCTTCAACTACTACTTGAGTAGGAGTAGTGCCATAAGTCGTAGTACTAGTTGTAGTTGTAGTCGATGAGTGATGACTATGACCGTCATGAAATCCATCATTGACATCGATATCTACATCCATGCTAAATCCTCCAAGATTAACATCTACATCTATTGATTCTCCATTAGAATATCCATTACTTGAAGTAGTAGTAGTGGTTTCTGTCACATGTACAGATGTTCCAAATACAATGGCTGGCATAGGCGTAGTATTGTATTGTACTACAGTTACGTTTTGTGGCGGTGGTGGTGCAGTTTGCAATTGCTGAAAAGCAAATACTCTCAATACATTTTCACCTTTTTTATTTTCTTTTATTTTGTAAGTGACATCACAAGGGCGACATTCATCATTGGCTACAGCAAAGAATTTTCTTTCTATTTCAGGAATAGACTCGTCTGAAAAAATCATTTTTGCAGTGAAGTAGTCTTGTGTAAGTCCTTCTAGTCTGATATTAGTTTCAGGGTTTTCATTTTGTCTTACTCCGTTGAGAATAAGATAAAATGGTAGTCCATCTTCTGAAAAGACAGTAACATTGTTTTGGGCAAAAGTTTGTCCCATTGATAAAATAGCAATTGCTATAAGTAGTAATTTTTTCATAGTATATATTTTACATTGTAAAGGTAGAAAAACCATGCCAAAATTTTGACATGGTTTTTATTTTTTGGATTTTTAACAATATTAATGATTACTTCAACACAGATCTTGAAATCACAATACGCTGTACTTCGCTTGTTCCTTCATATATCTGAGTGATTTTTGCATCACGCATCAGTCTTTCTACATGGTATTCTTTTACAAATCCATATCCACCATGTATCTGTACAGCTTCTACAGTTGTTTTCATGGCTACTTCACTAGCAAATACTTTTGCCATTGCTGATGCTTGCACATAGTCATGTCCATTATCTTTGAGCCAAGCTGCTTTCATGATAAGTAGTCTAGCTGCTTCGATTTCTGTCGCCATATCTGCTAGCTTAAATGCAATGGCTTGGTGTTTTGATATTTCTTTGCCAAATGCTTTTCTTTCTTGCGAATATGCTAAAGCTAACTCGTAAGCACCACTTGCAATACCCAATGCTTGAGAAGCAATACCTATACGTCCACCACTCAATGTTTTCATCGCAAATTTGAATCCAAACCCATCGTCACCTATTCTATTTTCTTTCGATACTTTTACATTGTTAAACATCAATGTATGCGTATCAGATGAACGAATACCGAGTTTGTCTTCTTTAGCTCCTACTACAAATCCTTCTTGTCCTTTTTCGATGATCAAGGCATTGATTCCTCTATGTCCTTTTTCTCTATCCGTTTGTGCTATGACGAGATAGACAGATGCTGAACCTCCGTTTGTGATCCAGTTTTTCGTTCCATTGACTAAGTAATGGTCGCCTTTATCTTCTGCTGTAGTCTGCTGACTTGTAGCATCCGACCCTGCTTCTGGTTCTGATAAGCAAAATGCACCTATGATTTCTCCTGCAGCCAATGGCTTCAAGTATTTTTCTTTTTGTTCTTCTGTTCCAAATGTTTCCAATCCCCAACAAACCAATGAATTGTTGACAGACATGGCTACAGAGCAAGAGTTATCTACTTTTGAGATTTCCTCCATTGCTAATACGTAGCTAGTAGCATCCATGCCACCGCCATTGTATTTTGGAGAGACCATCATTCCCATAAATCCGAGTTCACCCATTTTTTTGAGCAATTCGGTTGGGTGAGTCATATTTGTATCTCTATCGATAACGCCAGGCTTACATTCGTTTTGTGCAAAATCTCTAGCGGCTGCTTGTACAGCTAAGTGTTCTTCTGTCAATTGAAAATTCATGGGATTCTTTTAATTTTTTGCGAAGATACTGATAATGTATGAATTTGAGAATGTGGTAATTTGAAAATGACGAATGAGTAAGTAAAAGGATACTGAATAACTCTCTACAGTAACTCTTCGATATTTTTTAGCATGAGGAAAGTTGTTTTATTTCCCCATTCTGTCAATAGTGGAAGTCGTAGAAAAACCGTCTATCAAAGGAATCACTTCAACTGTGCCTCCATTTTTTAAGACAAAATCTGCACCTACAATATTTTCGATTTGATAATCTCCACCTTTTGCTAATACATTGGGTGAGATAGTTTCGATTAAATTCTTTGGGGTATCTTCTTCAAAAATGATAACTGCATCGATAAAAGAATAAGCAGCAAGCATTAAAGCTCGTTCATTTTCATTTTTTATCGGGCGAGATTCTCCTTTAAGTCTTTTGACTGATGAATCACTATTCACTCCTACGATTAATTTTGTGCCAAATGATTTCGCTGTAGTAAGGCTGTGTAAATGTCCTTGATGAAGCAAATCGAAACACCCATTTGTAAAGACGATTTTTTCATCTTTGAAATGCCAAAATATCAAAGTAGATTGAAACTCTTCTAGTGTGAAAATCTTATTCTTTATCTGCTGTAGATTCATCTGGAATTATATTGCGAGAAATATAGAAAAATCCTATACCTCCTAGTATAATATTAGCCAAAACAAATGGCCAAAACATAATGTTGCCTGCTATAAATCCATTGTCAGCACTTATTCCAAAAAGCATAATCGCTTGTTGAGTAAAAAATTGGAAAGAACCAATTCCTCCTGGAGTAGGTACGATTATCCCTAAAGAACCAAAAATAAAGATTAATAATGCTTGTGAAATGGATAGGTGTGTAGTTGGACCAAATGATTTTAATGCTGCATAATTCATCAAAATATAACAAATCCATACACTTAAAGATAGGAGTATGTACAATGACGGTTTCTTTAGATCTTTTATGGACAATAGACCATCTTTGAATCCTACTAAAAGCGACACTATTTTTTTGTAAATCGGATATTTTTCTAACTTTTTTCTAATTAAAAAAAATCCAATGACTAATGCAATAAATAGTGCAACTAAGATGCCTAGTTTTGCATAGTCAAAAGTGAAATTTGCATTTTCTTTTAGGTAATTGTAAAGCAAGTCAAATTGTAAAATAAAAGCGACACCAATAGCGATTAATAATAAAACGACATCGATTATTCTATCTGCAACAGCTGTACCAGCAACTTTGGATACAGGTATGTTTTGGTGTTTGGCTAAAAGTCCACATTTGATAACTTCACCACTTCTAGGAATACCATAATTCATTAGATAGCCTGCCATCATAGCTGAAAAAGTAGCCTTGAAAGTCGCTTTTTCATTGGTGGCTTCTAATTGCATCTGCCAACGTACTGTTCGCATCATGTGTGAAATAAAGAAAAGTAAAATACCTAATGCCAACCATCCATAGTCTAGTTCTGTATAAGCTGCGATAAAATCTGAAAATGGAATGCCTGTTTTTTTGAACATCCAAAAAAGTATTCCAAAGCCTACGCTAAAGAAAAAGATAAATTTTAAGATATCTTTCGCTTTCAAAATCTAAACGAGTTGATTGTTTTCATTTGGGTAAATCGTAGTCGGAACATGCGATTTTAATTCATCAGGAGTCATATAGCAATATGAAATCAAAATAACGACATCACCTACCGCTACTTTACGAGCTGCTGCTCCATTAAGACAAATAGTCCCAGAACCTCTTTCTCCTTTTATCACATAAGTTTCTAGTCGCTCTCCATTATTGCAATTAACGATTTGAATACGTTCGTTTTCTTGGATATTAGATGCTTCCATTAGATTTTCATCTATCGTGATACTGCCGATATAGTTTAAATCTGCTTGTGTAACAGTTGCCCTATGGATTTTTGATTTGAATACTTGTAATTGCATTTTGTAAAGATAAGCAAGATGTTAGATAAAAGATGTTAGACGTTAGATTTTTTAGGCAAAGCGTTATGTATTCAAAATTCAGTTACCCAATCATTCAAAATTTCATAGCTTTGCAAAAGCGTGATTTCTCAAGATACCATAGCAAAAATAGTAGATTCTGCAGATGTAATAGATGTGCTAGGCGATTTCATTACATTGAAGCGTGCAGGCTCAAATTATAAAGCAAATTGTCCATTTCACAATGAGAAAACACCCTCTTTTGTTGTTTCTCCGGCTAAAGGGATTTATAAGTGTTTTGGTTGTGGACAAGCAGGGAATTCTGTCAAGTTTGTAATGGAGCACGAACAGATGAGCTATGTCGAAGCATTAAAGTATCTAGCGCAAAAATACAATATCGAAATAGAAGAAATTGTATTGAATGATGAGCAACGAGCAGAGCAGACACTCAAGGATAGTTTATTTATCGTCAATGAATTTGCTAGAGATACTTTTGTCAAAAATCTGCATGAACATCCAGAAGGAAAAAGTATAGGACTGAGTTATTTTAAAGAAAGAGGATTTTCTGAAGAAATTATTCAACGATTTCAGTTGGGCTACACA
>JBMZDS010000143.1:0-4456 GCA_049614465.1 Chitinophagales bacterium | reverse complement strand
CTCTACCAATAAATGGCATACCATAGGGCTCGCTTATCGTTTTTATTCTAAAAAAAGATCAGCTTTCGCTCCCTATGGAAATTATTTTGGATATAGAACTGGAGTTATAATTGGGAATGTCTCTCAATATACAGATGACAGAGAAACTACACCATTATTAAACCCTATATACAGAATACAAGAAGAATCATTTTTTTCTGCTTATGCAGGAATTGAATTTGGTCGACAATTTGTTCTATTTGAAAGATTATTATTAGATGTTAATTTTAGAGCTAATTTACCCCTCAATATTTTCTTCTCATCAATAGGTGGTTCATCAAGTAATAACATAAAAAAAAATGCTCATAGAGATGTTTTATTTTCTGAACTCTTCCAATTCAAAATCGCACTAGGTGGATTGATTTTCTAGTAAGAAGATAACTTAATAATTGACAATGCCGTTACTATAAATCGTAACGGCATTTTTATTTCATTTTAAATCCATACGATTTCGTATTTTCGCATTTATATGAAATTGTTAGAAAACAAAACAGCCATCATCACGGGCGCATCTAGAGGAATCGGTAATGCTATAGCTAAAAAGTTTGCAGAGCAAGGAGCCAATATTGCGTTTACGTATCTTTCGTCAGAAGAGAAAGCAAAAGCACTAGAAAGTGAATTGCAAGCTATGGGCGTAGAAGCGAAAGGGTATAAATCAAATGCTGCTTCATATGATGAAGCACAGGAATTGAGTAAAGCAGTCAAGGAAGATTTTGGAGCGATAAATATATTGGTCAATAATGCAGGAATCACTAGAGATAATCTTTTGCTCCGTCTAGGAGAAGATGACTGGGATAAAGTAGTAGAAACGAATCTAAAATCTATTTTCAATCTGACAAAACCGGTATCTTACATCATGCTTAAGCAACGTGAAGGTTCTATTATCAATTTGACTTCTATTGTGGGGCAAAAAGGACAAGCAGGGCAGAGCAATTATTCTGCATCTAAGGCGGGGATTATTGGTTTTACAAAATCTATTGCAGATGAATTGGGTTCTCGTAATATTCGTAGTAATGCGATTGCGCCAGGATTTATTCGTACAGATATGACAGACGAATTGCCAGAAGATACGAAGAAGAAATACCTAGAAGGAATCCCTATGAAGCGACTAGGAGATGCAGAAGAAATAGCAAAAGCAGCTTTGTTTTTAGCATCGGATATGTCGAGTTATGTCAATGGACAAGTATTAAGTGTATGTGGAGGACTGAATAGATAGTTTTTTAAAAAAAAGTAAAGTGATCGACCTTAAGGAAAATGCGTTAATAAAATATGAAATAAAGCATCTTTGACAATCTTTTTTGTTAAAAGATAAATAGAAGAAATAGTAAGCGCAGTAAAAATATAGAATAGAAAGATAATTGAAATCGCTTATTTTATTTCTTCATCGCTTTGTTGAATATTTTTAGCTTTTTTCCTTACTGTCTTGACTTTTTTGTTTCGTTTTTGTGTCAAGACAAAAATGAAAAAATGAGAACAAACATTATAGATGTTATTACTAAAACAAAAAAACGATATAAACTTAAGTAATAAATGCCACAAATTATCCTAGAATACCCTATTTGGTTTATTGTGTTTTGCCTTTTGCTAGGCGCAATATATAGTTTGGCATTGTATGTCAAATCAACAGATTTTCCTGAAGATGTATTTGGGTTTAAATATGGAAAAATCGGATTGGCTGTATTTCGATTTCTTTCGATTGCTATTATTTCGTTCTTATTGTTATCGCCATTTATCAAAAGTAGATTTACAGATATGGTCGATCCAGTGATTGTCTTTGCACATGACAATACAGAATCCATGAAAATTGGTTTTTCTGAAGAAGATTCTGCACAATATATCGCAGCAGCAGGAAATTTGCATGAGCAATTATCAGCAAAATATGCCATTGATTATTTTTATTTTGACAATACACTTGCTAAAGGTGACACACTAGATTTTAAAGGGAAATCAACCGATTTATCTGCTGTACTCGATGAAATAGCAGGATTGTATCACAATCGAAATGTAGGGGCTGTTATTTTAGCAAGTGATGGTATTTATAACGAAGGGAACAATCCTATTTATACTGATTTTTCTTTCCCTATCTACACAATTGCTCTAGGCGATACAACTGTGCAAAAAGATTTGAAAATTGCCAATATCCGCAACAATAAAATTGCTTATCTCGATGATCAAGTTAATGTAGAAATAGATGTAGAAGCTTATCAATTGAACAATGGAAATTATCAATTGCAAGTATTTAAGAATGGAAATACTGTCTCCACACAAAACTTTAGTATCAATGATGATTTTGTAGAGCAAAAATCAGAAGTTACTATTACTGCTAGCACTATTGGTATGCAGCGATATTCAGTAGTTGTAAGTGAGATGGATGATGAGGTGACTTATGACAATAATCAGCGCGATTTTTTCATCGATGTGATAGATAGCCGTCAAAAAATATTGCTTGTAGCCAATGCTCCGCATCCAGATATCGCTGCATTAAAAAAAGTAATAGAGAATAATAAAAACTACGAGCTAGATGTGCAGTATATTACAAAATACAATGCAAGTTTGGCAGAGTACAATCTCGTTATTTTACATCAAATCCCTTCAAAAGATGATGGAGCAAGCAATTTATTAGCTCAAGTCAAAGAAGAAAATGTTCCTACATTTTTTATAGGCGGTGCTAGTAGCAATTTTGGTACATTTAATACTGCTCAAAATACAATTACTGTCACGCCTTCGGCAAATAATACAGATGATGCAGGCGTTTATTTTCAATCAAGTTTCAATTTGTTCAATATTTCGGACGAAACTATGCTAAAAATGAAACGCTTTCCTCCGCTTCAAGTACCTTTTGGTAGCTATGAAACTGGTGTAGGTGCACAAGAAATGCTTATGCAAAAAATAGGCGCAGTCGAGACAGATTTTCCTATCCTTGCTTTGCAAGATAATCTTGGCAATAAATCAGCTACATTTATCGGTGAGGGATTGTGGCGATGGAGAATGTATGATTATCTGGACAATGGCAATCATGATGCATTTGATGAAGTTTTGGGTAAAACAATAAATTATCTAGCACTCAAAGCTGACAAACGAAAATTCCGAGTAGATATCGCTAAAAATATATTTTATGAAGGCGAAATGATCGAAATACAAGCCGAATTGTATAATGAAAGTTATGAACTCGTCAATAAACCTGATGTGTCACTTACGCTTACAAATCAAGCCGAAGAAGAATTTCCTTTAGCCCTCAATAAAGCGAATAATGCATACAGTTTAAAAACGAATAGCTTGCCTGTTGGCGATTATTCATATACCGCTGTGACAACTTACAATGGCAAAAATTATACAGCAACAGGCGCATTTAGTATAGAAGAAATGCAACTTGAAGCCTTGCAGACGCAAGCCAATCATAATCTACTATATCAGTTGAGTGAAAAAACTGGCGGAGAATTATTTTATCCAAATAGAGTACAAGATTTGACGGATAAAATTTTGGCGCGAGAAGATATTAAACCAACATTGTACGAAAGTTTTAAAACTCGCTCAATAGTCAATTTGTTTTGGATTTTTCTGGTCATAATGGGACTGCTTTCTGTAGAATGGTTTGCTAGAAAGTTTGCAGGCGGATATTAAAGAATGGCTAGATTAGTTTTATATTAAAGCGATAAATAAAATTCATGGCAGATTTTCAAATTGTATTAGTCGATCATTATAGTGACTGGTCTAATCTCAGACCACTGACACTGACACGTCCTGTTTCACATCTTCGAGTAGGTATTTTACGAATTTTTGAAAAATGGGAACACTTTTTTAAGCAAAAAGTGCAGGTAAAATCATGTGTAGATTATCTACAATCAATGAGCAATTTTTCACCCAATACACAAGAGGCATTTTGCTATATCAATTCGACTATTCTACCGACTCCCGAACTTTGTGGCGCGATTCAAAATCTAAAAGCAGGAGATAGTCTATATGCAGATGGCATCTTATTGGCTTCTATGGTCAATCCCACAGAAGGTCATTTTGAAAACGAAGTGTATTTTGATGAAGAAATCATAAGAATAGACAAGCCTTGGACTATTTTTCAGCAAAATGAAAAGGCAATCGAGTTAGATTTTACGCAAATAACAAAAGGTCGAAAATCACAAACACTCGATACCGAAGCTAATCTTATTGTAGGAAAAGAGAGCTTACAAAGAATATTTGTAGAAGAGGGTGCAGAAGTTAATGGCGCTATTCTGAGTCCAAAGAATGGATATATATACGTAGGCAAAAATGCCGAAATAATGGAAGGCGCAGTGGTAAGAGGAAGCCTAGCAATGTGTGAAGGCGCAGTACTTAAATTAGCAGCAAAAATATATGGAGCTACGACTATTGGTCCTTATTCTAAAGTGGGAGGCGAAGTCAATAACTCTGTCATACAAGGCTA
>JBMZDS010000142.1:4167-4464 GCA_049614465.1 Chitinophagales bacterium | reverse complement strand
TATACAGGCTTTATTGGGATTGATGTCCTTTGCCCTAATGTCTGGACTGGTTTACGGAAGATTTTCTAATCCAAAAGCAGATATCAAATATTCAAAAAACATACTTTTTTCCAATCATCCAAAACTTGGCAAAACACTTCAGGTACGCATAGCCAATAAAAATAGTCATCATTTACTTAAGGCAGATGCACGCATACTATTATTACACAATAAGACAAAAGACAATAAACTAGTAAAAGAATACAAAGAACTAGAACTAACGCTCAATCACATCTATTTTCTTCCTCTCAACTGGAC
>JBMZDS010000142.1:0-4157 GCA_049614465.1 Chitinophagales bacterium | reverse complement strand
GACGCTTGTACATCAAATAAATGAAAACAGCCCATTGTTTGATTTATCCATAAAAGAATTAAATGAATTAAGTGCAGAATTTTTAGTCTTAGTATCTGCTTATGATGATACTTTTTCGCATCCTATCTATAGCCAGACATCATATATTCCAAATGAAATAGTGGAAAATGCGAACTGGAAAATGGCATATTCTGTAAATAGAAATGGAAGACGTGTATTTGATATTAATCTATTGGATGAATATATAGTGGATTGAAAAAATCACAACAATACAATAGATTCCTTTCCCATAAAAAAATCCAAACCTTTTGCAAGATTCGGATTTTTGATATTTAAAAGAAATGACTAAATCAATAATAGCGCGACTATAATATTATCTATAATGGTAAACAGAATTATTTGATTACAATTTTTTTAGTCAAAACATTAGTTGGAGAACGCACTTCATAAATATAAATTCCTCTATTGATATCTGCGATATTGACCCTATGCCTATTAGTCGTAAATATATCCTCCTTCACCACTTGTCCATTCATATTTATCAATCTACCAATGATTGTTTCCTCTATTTCTAATTCCACATCAAAATAACTATTGGCAGGATTTGGATAAATAGTAAAATTTAACTCTTCTACTTGATGTAATCCACTAATAACAACTGGAGCTCGTAGCAAAATAAAATGATTGTAAACAGAATCGATAAAAAATAAAGTATCATTGGAATAATAACTAGTAGTAATAGTATCTGATCCGCTCAGATAGATGCTATCTTGAATGATGGTGCTATCTATAATTAGAGTAGTATCATTGACAAAAATAGTCTGACTCATCTCAAAAGTATCTATAGTGGAAGTATCATTCATCCCACAAAAATCAGCAGGAACTCCTGTCCTATCATAATTGCAAACTACATCTAAAGCGATTTGTTGTATTTCTAATCGAGCTACATCATCCATAATGACAGTATCATTACTGTAAGGACCAGCTTCCACTACATCCAAACCAATTGGATTGGAATGGTTGACTGTAGCCATCATCAAGCAAGCAATAAAATAATTGCCATTGCCATTTAGATGTACTCCATCAGGTTCGAAAAAATCAGAAATAGAAGAAAAAGAGCCTATATTCCTATTTTGAAGGGTGTCGTAAAGTGCCATCATACCCAGATTGCCTGGAACTATATACACTTCTCCTCCGCCAGATGCCAAAGCACACTCATCTGCTATCTGCTCCCAATGCGGCACTAATGCTTCGATAGTATCTCGCCATGCAGCTTCATCGCCATTGATATATTCCCATGTTGCGTACATATATCTTGTGATATTGGGATTGCTTGTTCTTGCAAGATTGTAAAAATTGCTTACATACTTCACGGTAGTATCTACTGGATAATTTTCGATAGGAATGGCTTCTGTAATGACAATATGGTCATAAGGATTTTGTAATTCAACTAAATGATTTGTCCCTCTATCTTCATTTACGTTGTTCTCAGCATCCCATATTGTATTAGAATTAAATCCAGTATCTATCCAATTTAGTTTTATAGATGCTCCAATATTGATATGATGCTTGTAAAAATGAGGTTCATTATTTTGGTCAAGCAATCTCCATGTTTGATAGGGTACATCTACATTGATAAGACTATGTCCTACATAGTAAGTGCTATCTTGTGCTTTTGCAAATGAATAAAAAATAATAACTGCGAATATTAAAAATAGATTTTTCATGAGTGCTATGTTTTGATGAATTGATAATGCAAATTTGGTTCAGAAAAATGTACTTTCCATGTACAAAACCAATCATTAGTTATCAATAAAAAAAAAGAATAAAAACACAATTAAATCATTATCAACATATTACACAAAATATTTTTAATAAAAAAATCCGAACCTTTTGCAAGATTCGGATTTTTATTTTCAAAGTGAATTTCAAGAATTACATCATTCCTGGCATTCCTCCACCCATTCCACCTGGCATTGGTGGCATAGCTGCTCCACCTTCTTCAGGCTTGTCAGTGATAACACATTCAGTCGTCAATAACATTCCTGCTACTGAAGCCGCATTTTCCAATGCTACACGTGTTACTTTAGTTGGATCGATAACTCCTTGCTTTTTCATGCTGTCATACTCACCTGTACGAGCATTGTATCCAAAGTCGCCTTTCCCTTCGCGCACTTTATTTACAATAACAGATCCTTCCTCTCCTGCATTGGCAGCGATAGCTCTCAATGGCTCTTGAATTGCTTTACGGATAATGTCAATTCCTACAAACTGATCGTCATTCTCTGCTTTCAATCCTTCTAGAGATTCTAATGCTCTTACCAAAGCAACTCCACCACCTGGCACGATTCCTTCTTCTACAGCAGCTCTAGTTGCATGCAATGCATCATCCACTCTGTCTTTCTTTTCTTTCATTTCTACTTCAGAAGCAGCACCTACGTATAGTACAGCTACTCCACCTGCTAACTTAGCCAATCGCTCTTGCAATTTTTCTTTGTCGTAGTCAGAAGTAGTCGTTTCTATCTGTGCTTTTATCTGTGCCACACGAGCAGAAATCGCATCTTCTTTTCCTGCACCGTTTACTACAGTTGTATTGTCTTTGTCAATGACTACTTTTTCAGCAGTTCCTAATTGTGCAATGTCTACATTTTCTAGCGTCATTCCTATTTCATCAGAGATAACATCTCCACCAGTCAAAATAGCGATATCTTGCAACATAGCTTTTCTTCTGTCACCAAATCCTGGTGCTTTTACAGCAGCTACTTTGATTGTTCCTCTTAGTTTGTTTACTACTAAAGAAGTCAATGCTTCACCTTCCAAGTCTTCTGCGATTATCAATAAAGGACGGCCAGATTGTGCTACTTTCTCTAATGTAGGTAAGATATCTTTCATGTTAGAAATCTTCTTGTCATGAATCAAGATGAAAGGGTTTTCCAATTCAGTTTGCATTTTCTCTGGATTCGTCACAAAGTATGGAGACAAATATCCTCTATCAAATTGCATTCCTTCTACAGTATCTACATAAGTTTCAGTTCCTTTTGCTTCTTCTACTGTGATAACTCCTTCGATGCCTACTTTCTGCATAGCATCAGCTATCAATCCACCGATAGTTTCATCATTATTCGCTGAGATAGTACCGATTTGTTTGATTTTCTCATTGTTATCGCCTACTTCTTCGCTTTGTGCTTTGATATGTGCAACTACAGCTGCAGTTGCTTTATCAATTCCTCTTTTGATGTCCATTGGATTTGCACCAGCAGCTAAACTTTTCAAACCAGGAGTCACGATAGCTTGCGCCAAAACTGTAGCTGTAGTCGTACCGTCACCAGCGATATCATTAGTTCTAGATGCTACTTCTTTTACCATTTGTGCACCCATATTTTCGATAGGATCTTCTAGCTCAATTTCTTTTGCTACAGATACACCATCTTTCGTCACTGTAGGAGCTCCGAATTTTTTGTCGATTACGACATTTCTTCCTTTAGGTCCTAAAGTTACTTTTACAGCGTTCGCCAATTGGTCAACACCTGCTTTTAGCAAGTCTCTTGCCTCTACGTCAAATTTTATGATTTTTGCCATTTTATATTTTGTTTTAGATTGTTCTTTAAAATAATTAAACTATTGCCAAGATGTCAGATTCTCTCATCATCAAGTATTCTGTACCGTCTACAGTCAATTCAGTACCTGCATACTTACCATACAATACTGTATCTCCTTCTTTTACCGTCATAGGCTCATCTTTTTTGCCTGTACCTAAAGCAACTACAGTTCCTCTTTGTGGCTTTTCTTTAGCAGACTCAGTGATGATGATTCCACTAGATGTCGTAGTTTCAGCTTCATCAGCTTTTACTAATACTCTATCCGCTAATGGTTTGATATTTACGTTACTCATTTTATTTAGATTTTAGTGTTTTACAATGATATACTTCTCTCTATCATTTTCTATGCCATTGGTGATAAAGACACAAAATGTCAGTTTAGATTGAAAAAATCCATTTAAGTTTGAAATTTTGGCAGATTTGTTTTAACAAACACTTGATTTTTTATTGGGATTGATGTAGTTTTGATAAAGTCATGTAAAATATGTTAAAACAACAATTTGCATAGATGCTGGTGTATATAAAGGAAAACAAAAATGAATAGAACATATAGAAAAG
>JBMZDS010000141.1:0-4520 GCA_049614465.1 Chitinophagales bacterium | reverse complement strand
TAAGGTGAAGTCGATGATACTCATTGAGCAGCGATTTTTTCTCCTTAAAAGGGTTTTGTGGAGATACGACAAACCACACTTCATCTAGTTCAGTATTTTCTGCCATAAAATTAGCAATAATCATATGTCCGACATGTACAGGATTGAATGAGCCAAAAAATAAACCTACCTTCATCTTCTATTATTTCTACGTTTAGTTTTCAAAAATACTATTTGTCTTTCAAAAGCGTTGGAATATTCAGAAAAAATCAATTGTCAGCAAAAAATGACATTTCACTTTATGGAAAAGAAAAAGCCTATCACTCTTATATATGCTATCGGAGCAATCGTTCTTTCTATTTTGGTGGTTATCGTATCACTACTTCCCAAACAAGAATTGCCTAGTACATCAGTGTTTCAGGCAGATAAGCTCGTACATTTTAGTATGTATTTCGTCTTGTCTATTCTATATTTTAAAGGTTTTTTTGAAGGAAAATCAGTGTCATTTTTGACACCCATTGTCATTGCATTTTGCTTGAGTTTTGCAGTAGAAATCATGCAACATTATTGCACAACAACAAGAAGTTTTGATAAATTTGATATATTAGCCAACGGAATAGGATGTTTTTTTGCTTTTTTAGGAATTAAATATATCTTTAACCACTCAAAATAATTTAATTATGTTATCACTAGTTTTAGGAATTTTATTAATACTTTTTGGCTCTTTACTCGTTGGAGGTTTTGTCTCATATTTTTTGATGACCGGAGGAAAATCTGAAGATCAGATTGCAGAAGGGTATTCAGGCTCAGCCGAATCACAGTCTGTTTTTATTAAAAAATATCCTGAAGCGGATATTAATAAGGTAAAAAACGTAGTACTTGCATTTGGTACTATCGCTGCTATTGCATTACCTATTTATGCGCTTTCTTGGGCTGCTGCTGCAGATAAACCAATGCTATATACAGAGCTGATAGTAGAGGATGACTTTGAGATAGAGCCACCACAAACAGAACAAGTAAAGCCACCACCACCACCACCACCACCACCAGTGATAGAAGTAGTAGAGGATGATGAAATACTTGAAGACGAACCTGAAATCGAAGATATCGAAATCGAAGAAGATGAAGAAGTAGAGTTCATCGAAGAACCAGAAGAAGAAGTAGTTGTAGAGCAAGAAATCTTTAAGGTTGTAGAAGATATGCCTTTATTTGGCGGTTGTGAGACTAAAGGGACAAAAGCAGAAAAAGATCTTTGTCACCAACAAGCATTGATGACTTATTTGAGTAAAATTACTTATCCGCCAATGGCAAAAGATGCTGATATTGAAGGGAAAGTATTTATTCACTTTGTTATCGATGAAACAGGAAAAGTAACAGGTGCTCAAGTAGCAAAAGGTGCAGACAAATTGCTAAATGATGCAGCATTGAAGCACGTACAAGCTATGCCAGACTGGGAGCCAGGAAAGCAAAGAGGAAAGACTGTAAAAGTTGAGTACGTTGTACCGATCAATTTCAAATTGCAATAAAAACAATACAAAACACAATGAAGCGCAGGACAAATAAGTTCTGCGCTTTTTTATTTTAAGTATCACTATGAATAAGACAAATTATCTATTGACATTTTTTTGTTTTCTCTTTCTTTCAAGTTGTTTCAATGACAATACAACTCAAGAAGATATTGTAAAGCCAAGTAATTACAATTCTAAAGACGCTGCAATTACAAATATTGAAAAGACAGCAGAAAAAGTTGAAGATGAGGTATATCAACCGTTAATCGATGAAGTCGAAGAAATGCCCCTATTTGGTGGATGTGAAGCTGAAGAAACAAAAGTAGCTCAAGATCTTTGTCATCAACAAGAATTGATTGCGTATCTAAGCAAAATCACCTATCCACCGTTAGCAAAAGAAATGAATATCGAAGGGAAGGTATTTATTCAGTTTATAATAGATGAAACAGGAAAAGTAACTGATGTTGAAGTAGCAAAAGGCGTAGATAACTTATTGAATGATGCAGCATTAAAGCACATACAAAACATGCCGGACTGGCATCCTGTAAGTCGTAATGGGAAATTTGTAGCAGTAGAATATGCCATCCCTATTAACTTTGTGATTCAATAAGTTTGTTTATACTATTTTAACAATCAAATTGAAACTTAACACCTTACAATCAAGTTTATCTAGTATGAAAAATTTACTATTAATCTTATCGATTTTTGTTTTTGCAAGTTGCCATGCACAAGATTTTGAAATAGAAAAAACTGATGATCAATGGAAAGAAGAGCTCAGCGATGAACAATTTGACGTGCTTTGTGGTGGTGCAACGGAAGCCCCATTTACTGGCGAATATCTCTACAATAAAGAGGAAGGATCTTACAATTGTGCTGCTTGTGATAATCCTTTGTTTTCTTCTGACACAAAATATGATAGTGGTTCAGGCTGGCCAAGTTTTTATGAGCAAGTAGACAAAGAAGCTATCAAAGAAATAGATGACTATTCTTATGGTATGAAACGTACTGAAATCGTTTGTGCTCAGTGCGGAGGACATCTAGGTCATGTATTTGATGATGGCCCTAGTGATAAGACAGGCATGCGATATTGTGTAAATTCTGTTTCTTTGCAATTTGAAAGCAAAACAGACAGCACAGCAAATGAAGAATAAACAATATATCCTTTTTGATTTTGACGGAACACTCTTTGACTCGCACAAAGGAATTATAGCCGGAGTAGAATATGCACTCAATCATTTTAAGATAAATGAAAAAGACGATGCTGTTTTAAAATCATTTATTGGTCCATCGTTAAAATATTCCTTTCAAAAGCATTACAATTTTTCGGATGAAGATTGTAAGACAGCTATTCTAAAATTGAGGGATTATTATGGAGATAAAGGATGGAAAGAGTCAGATGTCTATGAAGGTATTTTGGATTTATTACAAGCCTTGAAAAATAAAGATAAAAAACTAGCCATCGCCACTGCCAAACCGACATACTACGCAGAGCAAATATTGAAATCAAATGACATGTCACATTTTTTTGACTCAGTAAGAGGAAGTTCTATGACGGAAGATTTGTACCCAAAAGAAAGAACTATACGAGAAGCCTTGCAGGATATGAATGTTTTTGACAAAAAGGATGCGGTTATGATAGGCGATACGATATATGACATCAAAGGCGCACACGAAAATCAAGTAGAATCCATTGCCGTAAATTATGGTTTTGGTCTAGCTAAAGACTTGAAAGATGCTCGTCCTACAAGGTTTGTAGAGACTGTAGCCGAACTGAGTAGTCTTTTAATCTAAAAAATCCAATCATTACTCTCCTCTTCAGCCTTATCCGCTGCTCTTGATACTGCTTTTTCTTTTTCTCGCTCAAAAATGAGTAATGCAATTTCTTTTGTAGCATTTTGTGCACCACCTAAGTCTATTGCTTTTTTGACTTTCTCTTCGCCTACATCTATACGATATAATAAGCGTAACAAACTAGGGAAATCAAAATCTATCAGTTCTTGAACATATCTTTCTATCAAGAGAAGCAATTCTTCTTCTGTCTTTATTTCTTCCAACAAATCAGGACGAAGCGAAAGTGTTTTCCCTACTTGATTATTTAGATTTTTCACTCATCAAAGGTATTAATATTTGATGATTTCACCACATTAATTAGTTTTTTCTAAAAAACTCAAAAATTATTTTTCACAACAAACCATTGATAATCAAACAATTAATCCTTTTTACAAAAAATATATAGTACTTTGTATTGCATACTACCATATTTTACCCATATCTTTGTATTGTCAAAACACTACTAATTATGGATGTAGAAAATACAAAAGTGCAAATGCGGAAAGGGATATTAGAATATTGTATTCTAAATATCATCAAAGAAAAAGCAGCCTATGCTTCTGAAATAATTGCACAACTAAAAAATGCAGAAATGATAGTCGTAGAAGGAACGGTCTATCCATTACTTACTCGCTTGAAAAAAGCAGCTCTTTTAGAGTACAAATGGGAAGAATCTACTTCTGGACCACCTAGAAAGTATTATTCGCTTACAGAAACAGGCAATTTATTTTTAAAAGAACTAGAAACAACTTGGCATGGATTAAAATCTGCCGTTGACATTATTGCAAACCCTAAACAAAAATAATCATGAAAAAGACGGTAAATATAAATTTGGGAGGAATCGCTTTTTTGATAGATGAAGATGCCTATGCTCAGTTAGAAGGCTACCTCAATAGTCTAAGAAAACAATTCAAAAACCTTGAAGAACAAGATGATATTATTGAAGATATAGAATATCGTATTGCGGAGATTTTTTCAGAAAAACTACAAGGAGAAGTTGTCAACACAGCAATGGTGAATGAAGTAATCAAGATGATGGGAACTCCTAGTGAAATAGACGAAGAACTCGATGGGGAAGAAGAGCCAGCTTCTACTAAAAAAGCAGAAAAAAAGAAAGTAAGACGCTTTTTCAGAAATCCAGATGACGTTTTCTTGTCAGGACTTTTATCAGGACTTTCTTCTTACTTAGGCATTGCCGATCCT
>JBMZDS010000140.1:0-4524 GCA_049614465.1 Chitinophagales bacterium | reverse complement strand
TTACTAAAAGCGAATCCAAAATTTGAAAAAGTAATCGAAACTTCTATTGATGACCCTAGATATTATGTCGTTACAGATGCGATGGATTTGACAAATGTAGATAAATAGAAATTGAAAAAATAAGACATTAGACTCAAAAATTAAAGCATGGTTTGTGAAATACAAATCATGCTTTTTTGTTTACATTTGAAAGATGAAGAAAAATGTCCTCATTGTATTACTTACAATTACTTGCCTTGTTCTAGGTGGAGGTGCCTTTTATGTTTATCAGCAAAATAAAGTGGATAAAATAGAAGAAGCTCAAGTTATTTTGGAGCAAATAGAAGAAGTCAGTAAGATAATCGTAGTCGAAGGACAGTTTTCAGAAATATACACTTATACACAGCGAGAAAGTTTGCTGTTTGACATGATGCCAGTAGAGAAAAAAATCATTGCAATTATCAATGCCAATGCTAGTATCGTATATGATCTTGAAAATCTTGATTACGAAATAGACTATGAGAATAAAAAAGTAATACTTGGCGAAATTCCTCCACCAGAAATAAAAATAGAACCAGAAATCAAATATTACGATATTCAAGAAAGTCATTTCTATCAACTGGATGAGAATGACTACAATAGAGTAAATAAACGAGCAATAGAAATCATTGAAAGCAATGTAAAATCAAGTCCACTCATCTCTCAAGGGGAGCAAAGATTACATGAAGTTTTAGAACAAATCATCTTTAAAAGTAGTACGATGGGTTGGGAAGTTGTAAAAAATTAGAAAGAATATTTTACTCCTGCCAATTCCTCACTCCACTTCCATAATTTCTCTTGCAAATCAGTGTCATATGATGAATATGAACTTTTCATTTGCTTACATTTATCAAAGTATTCACCAGAAACATTTTCTACGTCAGTACTTGATGCAAGATATACAGAAGTCTTTGCTCCATTGTCCGCATTAATACCAAAGAAAGAAAATATTGACCATGCAATTCCGTGAAATGTTTTCCCTGATTTATTCCCTATTTTCGTTTTGACTACACCAGGATGCAGGCAATTTACGGTGATACCACTATCTTTTAACTGACGAGCTAGATATTTAGTAAACAAAACATTGGCAAACTTGGAATGTTCATATTGAGAAAACACAAAATAACCTTCTTCTTTATTAATTGTCTCAAAATCAATCTTTCCTCTGTAATGTGCTTTAGAAGAAACGCTCACAATTCGAGCATTTTCGCGTTTCTTTAGCAAAGGCAGCAAATGATAAGTCATCAGAAAATAACCAAAATGATTGACAGCCATCGTTTTTTCAAGATTATGTTCTGTCAATTCAAAATTAGAAAATGTACCGCCAGCATTATTGACGAGTACATCAAGTTTATCGTATTTTTCCTTGAATTGATTACAAGCATTTTCTATAGAGGGAAAGGATGTCATATCTACTTGAAAAATCTCAATAGCATCATTATTCGTCAATTCGATCAATTCTTTCTTCGCTTGTTCTGCTTTCTCTACATTTCGACAAAACATAGCGATTTTTGCTCCTTGTTGCAACAATGATTTTGCTGTTGCAAAGCCAATTCCTGCATTTGCTCCTGATATAACTACTAATTTATCTTTCATGTTTTTAGTTTAATTAATAGAAGCCATTTCTCTAGCTGCAATTTTTTTCAATTCTGCAATCGTATAATCAATTTCTTCTTTAGTATTAAAATGAGAAAATGAAAAACGAACAGCTCTCCTTTTGCTATCATGTCCTATTCCTTGCATGACATGAGAACCCATATTGGCACCAGATGAACAGGCACTACCTCCTGACACTGCTATTCCTGCCATATCAAGATTGAAAAGTAACATGTCTGATTTAAATTTATCAGAAAAAGAAACATTTAGAACAGTGTACAATCCATTCTCAACATTTCCATTAAATTTTATGTCGTCAAAATTGGCATGCAACTCACTCATCATATAGCTACGTAAATCCAAAATATGATCTTTGTAGGCTTCCATATTATCTTCTGACAATTGTAATGCCTTTGCCATTCCTACTATTCCTGCTACATTTTCAGTGCCAGAGCGATGTGTGCGCTCCTGCCCTCCTCCATGTATCAATGGACAGACTTTGGTATCACTGCGCATATAGAGAAATCCTACACCTTTAGGGCCATGAAATTTATGTGCCGAACCCGATAAAAAATGCACATTCAAATCCTTAACATTTATCTTATAATGCCCTACAGTTTGTACAGTGTCCGAGTGAAAAAGAGCACCATATTTATCACATATTTCTCCTACAGCTTTAATATCGAGTAGTGTTCCTATTTCGTTGTTGGCATGCATGAGTGAAACTAGTACTTTTTCACCATTACATTTTTCCAATAATTGTGCTAAACTATCCATTTCTATCCCACCACAAGACTTTACATCTACATAATGCAATTGTACTCCTATATTCATAGCTGCCAATTCTTGACAAGTATTAAAAACACATTTATGCTCTATAGGCGAAGTGATAATATGCTTGACATCATAGTGCTGTACAGCGCATTTGATAGCCATATTATTTGATTCAGTACCACAAGAAGTGAAAACAATTTCGAGTGAAGATGCATTAATTGCACTAGCAATTGTCTTTCTCGATTTCTCAATTCCTGCTTTTGCTGTACGTCCAAAACCATGTGTTGATGATGGATTGCCATGTACTTCGGTAAAAAAAGGCAACATTTCATCCAATACTAAAGGATCAAGTTGTGATGTTGCCGCACTATCAAGATATACTTTCATATTATTGGTTTTCTGTGGTAAAAATACAAAAAGGAAGCAATTTTCAAATCTGTTTTTAACATTTGCCATTATCTTTGATTGATGTTCGAAAAACTAACTCAATATTGTACTGAAATTGGAAATAATTTTGACACTCTTTCTGTAGAAAGAAAAGCTGCTCTAACGGCATTCTCTGAAAAAATAAAAAGACAATTTATTGAAAATGGCAGCAGTAAAATCATTGTGATATGTACACATAATTCGAGAAGAAGTCATCTAGGACAACTTTGGTTACAAATAGCTGCAGATTTTTATCAGGTAAAGAATATTGAAACTTTTTCTGGTGGTACAGAAGCTACAGCTCTGAACGAGCGAGTAGTTTCTTGTCTAAAAAACATAGGTTTTGAAATAGAATCAGATAACTTAACTCCTGAAAATCCTATTTACGCTATTCAATGGCAAACAAACATGGCTCCGTACATGGCTTTTTCTAAGAAATATGATACAAAACCTAATCCTAAAAATCATTTTATAGCTGTGATGGTTTGTACTTCTGCAGATGAGGGATGCCCTATCGTCTCGGGAGCAGAATATCGTGTATCTTTGCCATTCGATGATCCAAAAGATTTTGATGATACGCCTTTAGAAAAAGAAAAGTATGCAGAAAGATGTTTTGAAATCGCTACTGAAATGTTTTACACTATAAGTTTACTCAAATAATGAAAAAATATCTAGCAGAATTTATTGGTACATTTGCCTTAGTGTTTTGTGGCACGGGTGCTATCATTATCAATGATGTATCTGGTGGTATGGTCACGCATGTAGGTGTCGCTATTACATTTGGACTAATAGTCATGGCGATGATTTATGCCCTTGGTAGCATATCTGGTGCACATATCAATCCTGCTGTGACGATTGCCTTTTTCTTTACAGACAAATTCAAACGCAAAGAACTCTTACCCTATGTCATTGCACAATTAGGAGGCGGTTTTCTAGCTTCCTTGACTTTACTTTTTCTATTTCCTACGCATGATACATTGGGCGCATCTTTACCTAGTGGCTCGGCATTACAGTCTTTCATTCTAGAATTTATTTTGACTTATTTTTTGATGCTTGTAATTATCACAGTTAGTCAGAATGAGGAATTAAAGAAATTTACAGGAATGGCTGTGGGGGCGACAGTTGGACTTGAAGCGATGTTTGCAGGTCCCATTTGTGGAGCTTCTATGAATCCTGTGCGCTCACTCGCTCCTGCTTTTGTATCAGGACATACTGAGCATTTTTGGTTATACATTATAGCTCCTATACTGGGTGCTATCTTGGCTGTTTTTACTTGGAAGTATTTTACAAAAAAAATGGCTCATGAAAACATGAGCCATAAATAATTTGTTCAGTATTGCTTAATCTAACTCATATGCAATGCAGTCACCATCAGTAAATGCAACTGTACCACTATAGTACTCAAATCCTGTTTGATCAATTACTGAATATGAATAAACCTTAGAAGCATCTCCACCTAGATTTTTAGTGACTGTAATACTACCATTTTGTCCACAATCTGGTGCTCCCGTCCAAAATACTGAAGTAGCAGAACTACCTACTATTTCATCATCAACATAGTATGTCAGAGTTTGAGCATCATCATTAATTAAAAAATCTGATGTAGACTCTCCATACCAAAATAATACACTTCCTGATGTGTCTTCATCCTTTGAGCAGCTTGTTAAAAACATTGTAATACCACCCAATAAAATTGTTAAAAATAAAAAT
>JBMZDS010000139.1:0-4588 GCA_049614465.1 Chitinophagales bacterium | reverse complement strand
GTGAGAAATAGCAATTTCAAGGTTATGTATTGCTTTTTTACTATTAGGTTGGTGCAATAAAGCTCGCTCATATTGTAAAATAGCATTTTTCCAATCTGCCAGTTCAAAATAAGCATTGCCGCTATTGAAATGAAGATTGAAAGAACAAAAACCCTCTTTTTCTAATAATAAATAACCAACTATTGCTTGTTCATAATTTTCTTGAAGATATTGTTCATTGGAATTATCAAATAGGGCTGAATTTTCGTTGGCTTGCAATGAAAAAACAGACAAAATAATAAACGATATGCTCGACAAAAACTTAGTCATTTAATTCGTTTTCTATGTCTATGATAATTTGCTTTGCTATCTGAAAATCTTCGTTCATTGTATTGCTTTTTGCATTGGCAAAAAGAGCGAGTTCGCATGTTTCAATAAGTGACTTTAAGGTTTCGATTTTATCATTGCTCACACCAAAAGTCGAAAGTTTTCGCCCTATATTTTCTTTGCTTAAATGTGCTCCATCAATATTCATTTTGTCGGCACTGTAATCTAATAGTGTGCGTATGATTTCATCATAAAATGGCTTTACACTAGCGTCCTTTTTATGCAATGCTGCTTTTTTCAAACGCTTTTCTGCCATTTTTTGTGCCTTTTTGTTTTTCAAAGCAACAATATCGACTTCCTTGTCACGAACTTTTCTTCCTACAAAAACGAATAGAAGTGAAAGCAAAGGCGTAGCTCCGAGCAAAGCATAAAAAGGAGTCGTTCCGTAAAAGGAGTCACCTGCTTTCCCCTTCAAATCATTGTCTAAGAAAATCGTGTAAAGCTCATCTTCTGCAACAAGTTCTTCTTCTGATGCTAATGAGTCAATATACGCTTGTGGCATTTCTCCCTCTACAATTATAGTTGTATTTGGTGACTCTATCGTATGATACTCTTCATCAAGTGGATTAAAATATGAAAATGCTATATTGGGCAAAACATATTCTCCAGGCAATTCTGGAACAAGTATATAATTGTATCTTTTTGTTCCATTGACATAAGTCGACTTTTCAGAAATAAATTCTTGTGTTTCAGGATCATAGACTTCTATATCACTAGGAAAATCTAAGGCAGGCATTTCTATCATCATTATATTGCCTGCTCCTTTTATTTCTGTCTCAAAATCAATAGCACTTCCGAGCTGAATAGTAGTCGAATCTATATCCGTCTCAAATGTAAAATCACCTACAGCTCCACTATAATTTTCGGGTTGGTTTTCAAGCGGCAAATTTTGTACATCTATCGTAAGCGAATTGCTTTTAAAAATATATTCTACCCATTCTGATTCTTGAAAAAATTGTGACCAAATATCATCCCTTCGACTAGACTTATAGACTTGAAGTTCTGTGTACATTTCGTAAGGGCTTATCGTCAGTTCGCCATCTTTTTGAGGAAACAAAGCAAACTTTCCTGCCAAAAGCGTATTGTATCGAGAACCATTATATTCTTCATATTCCCAGTCGGCATTGCTTACATCCATTTCTTGCTTCCAAAAACCCTCAAACTCAGGCATTTCTTGAATATATGTATTGTAAGCATCTAAACTTTGATAGAGTTTGGCGTAGACAGTGACTTGCTCACCTACATAAGGCGTTGTATTGTCTGTGTAAAGTCGCAAAAATATTCTTTTTGCAGCTTCATCCTTCCATGCATCGCCATCATCATCTGTATTGTTATTACTAGAAGATGAAGGATTATCAGGATTAGCGATTACTTCTACTGTTATCGATTCTGTTACGAGTGCTTTATTATCTACTCTTATTTTGGCAGGGTCTATATCTAAAACACCAGTATCTTGCGCAATGAGATAATAAGTGATAGTCAATGAACTTGATACATTTCCATTAACTACGGTTGTTCTATTGGACTGCATAGGACCTCCGCCTATGGAAAAGCCATCAAAACTAGGAGGTGTGAAATTTGTTCCGCTTGCATTTTCAAGTACAAAACTAATCTGATAATATTCGCCTACTTCTGCTTGAGCATTGCCTTTTGCGTAAAACTTCACTTGTGCAAAAGAAAAAGAAACACTTATCATCAAGATGAAAAGACTCATCCATTTTTTGCTATGTAGATTATTGACTACCAATCTTTCTGAATATTTACATTTATAGGATCTCCGTCTTGTTCTTTCATCTCTTCTTGAAGTTGCTGTTCTTGGTTCATAATAGCATTGAGCAATTGCTCTGCTTCTTCTTTAGTTAGGTTGATTTCTTGGGGTTGATTGCCTTCTCCATCTTGTTGTTCTTCATCTCCATTTTCAGGCTGATTTTCTTGCTTATCGCCCTCATCTTGGCTTTCCTCTCCGTTTTCATCTTGCTTATCGTCACCGTTCTGCTCCTTATCGTCTTCTCCATTTTGATCTTGGTTTTCACTCCCATTATCATCATTATTCTCATCGTTCTGATTTTCATCATCATTTTGCTCTTGCTGGTCATCCTGATTTTGGTCGTCATTCTGTTGCTGCTCTTGTTCTTTTTTGAGCATTTTTTGAGCATAAGCAAGATTATACTTTGTATCCATATCTTCTGGTACAAGTTTCAATGCACTTTTGTAGGCTTCGATGCTTTTTTCATATTCATCTTGCTCTAGGTAGCTATTTCCTACATTGTGAAAAGCAGCTGCTTTGTTTTCTTTGTCTTGATACAAATCACTTGCTACTTGGTATTGTGTAATCGCTTCTTCATATCGTTCCTGCTTATAAAGCGCATTGCCAAGATTGAAAATCGCACGTTTATCTTCACTTTCGATATCTAGCGCTTTCTTGTACGCAACTTCTGCTTCTGTATATTTTTTGCTTGCCATAAGTTTATTCCCTTCTCGAATAATACTATTAGGCGGCTGCGCTATCACGACAAACACCATTGATACAAAAATTAAAGTCAATATGTATTTGCTTTTCCTCATACTGTACGTCCAAAAATGTTTTGTTTTCTTTCTCCTAAAAAAAGCTCTATCAAAAGCAAGCAAAAAGCGATCGCTAGAAAGATAGGAAACTGATTTTTATACTCTGTATAGATGCTTTCTCCAAAATACTTTCCTTCCATTGCACCAAGGGTAACGATAATTTCGGATTCCACATCACTTTCTTCCAGATTATGATATGTTCCATTCCCATCGCTTGCCAATTCTTTTAGCATCTCTTCATTGAGTTGTGAGACGACTATCTCACCGTCCCAGTCAGTTTTAAATCCATTGCCCTCTGGTATTCTGCCCCCTGCTGTAGTTCCTACTCCTATTGTATGTACTTGGATTCCTTGCGCAACAGCCTCATCTATAGCATCAGCAGCTTCGCCTTCATGGTTTTCTCCATCCGAAATCACAACAAGTACTTTGTGTTTTGCTTCTTCTTGTACAAATGACTTCATCGCTAGACGCACTGCATCCCCTATAGCAGTTCCCTGTGTAGGAACTATCTCTGTATCTACTGTTTTGAGGTACATCTTAGCAGCAGAATAATCTATCGTAAGGGGAAGTTGTAAATAAGCATTGCCGGCAAATACGACCAAACCAACTCGGTCATTTGCCATTTCTTCTATCATATTAGAAACGAATTGCTTGGCTTTGAGCATACGACTAGGGGTGACATCTTCTGCCAGCATAGAGTTGGATACATCTATGGCAAAAATGACATCGACTCCATTGCGCTCTACTTTTTCAAATTTTGTGCCGAGCAAAGGATTGGCAAGTGCTACGACAAGCGACAAAAATGCGAATGACATTAATATCATCTTGGTGTACCTTCTCCATGTAGATGTATCTTGCGTCAATCTATCGACAAGCGAATGACTTCCTAGCTTTTTGTAGATACTTTTTCTTTTTAGCAAGAAAAAAAGCATCGCTAAGAGAAGCAGTAAAAGCAAAGCCAAAGCCCAGAGATATTCTATATGTGCAAATTTTGTCATGGTTTTGAGAAGGACAAAAATAATGACAAAAGACTTTCTATCATCATTCTTTAGATTTTTTTAACGAATGAAATAAAACTAGTGCATTTTTTTGACAACAATCATATGATAGTTGAAAATAAATAATTAAACTATTGCATTTGATCTGAAAAAACACGAACTTCGCTTATCGCCCGCTATAAAACATTAAAACGATTTCATATACTAAACGTTAGCATTCATAACTAAAAAATAAAATATGGAAACATTAGAAAACAAAATACGCCAAAACATAGTTACATTTTTTGAGAGTTGGAACACTCACGATAGAAAAAGAAGCAATTCTTTATCTGCTTTAATTGATAAAAAATTTATTAGAATAGATAATGGTAAAATAATAGCCAACAATCGTGAAGAATACCTCACTTGGGCAAGTGCTCATCCACACGCTTTTTCAGATGCAAAAGTTACAATAAATGAAACTTCTATTTTAGATAATAAAGCATATTTGCATTGGACTTTTACAGGTACAAATAATGGACCTTTGGGCGATATACCAGCAACTCAGTTAAAAGTAAAAAATACAGGATTTAGTATTTGGACATATAATGATCATGGTTTAGCTATTAAAGAAGAAGCGTTCTATAATGAACTAAGTTTGATGCAACAACTTGGTTTTG
>JBMZDS010000138.1:0-4591 GCA_049614465.1 Chitinophagales bacterium | reverse complement strand
TCTGGTCTTGAGCATCCCATCCTTCGGGTATATGATCTTTAACTGTTTTTATTTCTTCTTTCGAACAACTTGCTAATAGCATGGCTATCGCAAAAATACTTAAAATTATTTTTTTCATATTGTTAAATTTTTAAAAATAAATAATGTGGTTTAATCCTACTTTGGTTTAAAGACGTGTTTAGGATATTCGTCTTTTATACTATGTACACGATACAGTAATAGCGCATATATGCATCAATAAAAAACTTTTGTCTTGTTTTTTTACAATGTGATAAAAATCAAGAACAAACCTCTTTGCAAATCGCTTGGAATACATATACGTATGCTACGCAAACAGGTACTCAAATCACAAGAGCAACTTGCCAATGATGCAGATGTTCCTTTATCACAAATAGGTAGAATAGAAAGAGGAGAAATCAATCCAACATTATCTACTCTATATGTAATATCTAAAGCATTAAATACTGACTTAAAAAGATTGATGGATTTTACTATAGAAGAATAATTGTAATTACTATTTATTACTTTTACTCTCACAAAGAAATGAAAACACTCACTACACAAGAATATGTCGATGGCATTCTGGCAGGCAATAAAATTGTCTTGAGTCGAGCTATTACTTTGCTAGAAAGTACCAAAGCAGAACACAACGCACTAGCTCGTGAAGTGATAGAAGAAGTACTACCGCATACAGGAAAATCTCTACGAATAGGTATAACAGGCGTGCCAGGTGTTGGGAAAAGCACATTTATAGAAGCTGTAGGCGAATACGCACTTCAAGATGGAAAGCTAGCCGTACTAGCTATAGACCCCAGTAGTCAAAAAAGTAAAGGAAGTATTCTAGGTGATAAGACCAGAATGGAATCTTTGACAGGAAGAGAAGATACCTTTATCCGCCCTAGTCCTGCAGGTGATGCACTGGGTGGTGTAGGACGCAAGACGAGAGAAACGATTTTGCTTTGCGAAGCAGCAGGATTCGATACTATATTTATAGAAACTGTAGGCGTAGGGCAGTCAGAAATAAGTGTACACTCGATGGTCGATTGTTTTTTGCTGCTAATGCTCCCTGGCGCAGGCGATGAGTTACAAGGCATCAAAAGAGGCATCATGGAAATGGCGGACATCATCGCTATCAATAAAGCAGAAAATGAACGAGAAAGACTTGCCAATCAATCTGCACGCAACTACAAAAATGCGTTACACCTCATGCCTCCCACAGACTCGGGATGGATACCTAAAGTAATGACTTGTGCAGCGGAACATGATATTCGGATAGATAAAGTATGGCAAACTATCCAAGATTTTTCCAATCATCAGAAAGTAAAAGGATTTTTTGAACAAAAACGTAGTGAACAGAATCTATTTTGGTTTAAGGAAACTATACAACAACATCTTTTTGCGCAGTTTTACGGAAAAGAAAGCATAAAACAACAAATAGCAACACTCTCTGACCAAGTCAAAGTAGGTGAAATCAGTTCCTTTAAAGCAGCAGATGAATTGATAAAAACATTTTTTTCTTAGAAAATGTAACCAAAGTAACTTTAGGATAGTCTAACCTTTTGTAATCATTATTGAATCACTTTAAAAAAAATTAAAATTATGGGAGGTCAAGTATTAGAAATGCTCGTTGTCTTTATTTCAGCAATTGTTGTACCTGTTTGTGTCTTTGGATACATTTTGTACAAAAAAAGAAAATACAACCATGAAGAGCGTATGCGCATGATTGAAAAAGGAATGCGTCCCGACACAAAAAAAGAAGAACCTGTTACGGAAAAACAAAAGCATAAATCACTAGAAAGTGGCGTGTTTTTTACGGCAGTAGCTATTGGTCTTTTAATAGGATATCTACTCAAAGAAGGACTAGGAATGGATAGTGTACTTGCTTTTTTCATAAGTATCCCTTTATTTGTAGGGCTAGGCAATGTAGGCTTATATCTTTTCTTGAAAAAAGACAAAGAAGAAAAAAACGCTATAGAAGAGTAATCAAAACTCCCTAAAACTAAGAATGGAAGCCGAAATACTCGAAAAAGTAAAAAATGGAAATGCTGGTGCTTTTGCCTATCTCGTCAATAGGTACAAAAATCCCGCATTTTCGCTTGCCCTCAAGATGCTCAAAAATCATCATGATGCAGAAGAGGTGGTGCAAGATGCTTTCGTCAAAGCCTATAAAAATATAAAGGGTTTTGAAGGAAAAGC
Source organism: Chitinophagales bacterium (assembly GCA_049614465.1). Lineage (GTDB taxonomy): Bacteria > Bacteroidota > Bacteroidia > Chitinophagales > UBA8649 > JBMZDS01. Next base: position 2,395 of record JBMZDS010000138.1, on the reverse strand, counting down.
AGCTTTCTCGACTTGGCTCTACAAAATCGTATATCGTACTTGTCTCAATAAACTAGGACGAAAAAAATACGACACCGAAGAGGCTGATGATGAAAAAGCATCTCATCAAGTAGCTTTCAGTCAGCAAGAGCAATTTAGTGATATGGCTTTTGAGACAAGAAAAAAATATATTAAATTAGCCATGGAAAGTCTAGGAGAAACTGACTATGTTTTGCTCAATCTATATTATTGGAATGAAAATAAAATAGATGAGATAAGTGAAATAACTGGACTAAAATCATCTGCAGTAAAAGTACGCCTAATGCGTGCTCGCAAAAAAATGTATGTAGAATTGGAACGATTGTTGGCGGATGAATTGAATAGTCTCCTTTAAATAAATATTACGATGGAAGAGAAAATAAAAGATGAGTTGAGAGATGATATGTTGAGTCATATGATACAGGAAACAGGCTATGATGCATCTGTAGATTTTACAGCACGTATCATGGAAAAAGTAAATCCTCCAAAGAAAGAAAAAACCTTTACTGTAAAAGAAATAGGTTTTAACTGGGGGCAACTAGCAGGTATCACTACTCCATTGATTATCTTAATCATGGCATTAGGATATGCCTTATCAAATGGCAATTTTGATATTGCTCCTGTATTGACAGAAGTATTATCATCGCAAGCCTTTTACATAAGTCTAGCGGTTGGTTTTTCTACTATTATGTTCTTTTCACTCAATCAATATATCTTTCGTAGAAAATAAACTATACTCAACTTAGCACCCGAATTTGACATTAAAATATACAAAACGGCATATTTATAATGCTTTAGAACTCTATGATGTCAATTTTCGAATATCATCAATGATATTTGTCTTCTTTAATTTGCTTAACAATTGGATTATATCTAATTTGTAAGCAATGAAAAAATGGCTGTCCAATTTATATTTTTCTTTTCCTGTAAGATTGTTTTTAGACAATTTCAAGGGAGCTATTTTATTACTCGCATCTTGGACGATTCTTTTACTATTGATAACTGGGCAAATAGGAAGTAAATATGGCGTTCCGTATCTTTTCCTAGATCCAGAATACTTGGGGGTCGTTGGTTATTTTAGCTTCCAACTCGTAGGAGTTTGCTTCGGTGTCTTCTTTTTTATTTGGAATATCTCTACGTATCTATTACGAGATCATAGATATCCTTTTGTCGCTAGTATGAAATGGCCAGTGGCTATGTTTACACTCAACAATTCTCTTTTACCATTGTTTTTTACAGCAATTTATATTTGGAAAGTTATCCAATTTCAATCTATAGAAATGCTCAAAACCCCTATCCAAATAGCATGGATGATCTTGGGTTTTTTAGCAGGATTTTTCCTGACTGTTTTTGTGACTTCTCTCTATTTTTTATTGACTAATAAGAATATTTTCGGCTACATAAAAGATAAAAAACAATCTTTCAAAAGTGAAAATGATTTATGGTATGACTTAGCATCAACTCATAAAATAGGCGCAGAACGAGTTGATTATTATTTGACAAAAAGATTGCGATTTCGTCCCGTACGAGATGTGACCCACTATGATGAAAAATTATTAAAACAAGTATTTAGGCAGCATCACATCAATGCTTTCATCTTAGGATTGATAACTACAGCCGCACTTATTGGACTCGGATTCTTGATAGATGTTCCTATTTTTGAAATACCCGCTGCGGGTTCTATGTTTCTATTTTTTGGAATGTTTATTTCCATTGCTTCTTTTCTCTATTTTTGGGCAGGAGAATGGGGCACAACGGCATTTGTTGCATTACTTTTTGTACTCAATTCGGTGACTTCTCTTGATATTTTCAATTATGACAATCATGCTTATGGGATAAATTATGAAGCAAAATTAGCCGAATATAGTCTTGACAATCTTGCTTTGCTTTCTTCCGATGAGAACATAGAACAAGACCGTCAAAACACGATACAAATACTAGAAAATTGGAAAGAAAATAATAGTGAAGGACAGCCTTATTGGTACAAACCTAAAATGATAATGGTGATTTCTTCTGGTGGTGGTTCTCGTGCCGCTACATTTACTATGAAAATCCTTCAAACAGCAGACAGTCTTTCGCAGGGAGATTTTATGCAATCAACTATGCTGATGAGTGGCGCTTCAGGAGGCATGCTTGGGATAGGTTATTACCGAGAGTTATATCTGCGCAATAGATTGGGCGTTTGCAAGGATCTCTATAGCGAAGAATATCAGCGCAATATTGGAAAAGATTTGCTCAATAAACTAACGACATCAGTTGTAACTAACGACATATATTATCCTATTCAAAAAAGGGAAATCAATAGCTACGACTATATACTTGACAGAGGGATGATGATGGAATTTGCGCTTAATGAAAACACAAATAATGTGCTAGA
>JBMZDS010000137.1:0-4603 GCA_049614465.1 Chitinophagales bacterium | reverse complement strand
ACTATATCTGTCTCAAAAAGATACTCAGTATATATATCAAGTGTGGATTTTATCTGTCGAGATGCGGCACATCCACTAGAAAAATCCATCACATCTCTCGGACAGTCAAAAACAGCAATTCCTTCATCTGTACCTATCCATATTTCCCCTTCTCGGTCTTCTACTATAGCATGTACATTTCTATTGTGAATAGAGCCTCCTGCTAGCTGCACCACTTGGTCATCTGCAGCACTTTCAAGAATATCTCCTTCGTCATATACAAAAACACCCTCTCCAGCAAGAGTCACCCATTTTTGACCATAACTATCAATAAACAGATTGTTGTATTTCTTTATATCTCCAACAAGGTCAAATTTATACCATTCATCATTGATTGTTTTGACCGCTAGAGGATCTGGTGCTTGAGAGTTTACCATCCATACATTTCCTTGCGCATCTACATCTACTCCCATTATTAATGTTCTATCATTAGAAAATCCTTGCGTGATAGTATCTAATATCGAATTTGAAAAATCGTATACTTCAGCTGTTTCAAAATTATATTTGACTAATCCATCAGCAGAACCTATATATAAATTGCCGTCTGTAGGGTTGTATTCTAAGAAAGACATATCCGTGACATTAAATAATCCCTCTGTTAGAAAAACATTTACGTTAGCCCATGCGTTATTTTGAAAATAATACATCCCATTTGAATTATACTGTGGATTGAGTCCATTGTCATAGAGACCCGCACTTACAAATACTCGGTCACCATAGCTACTCATTCTATATGATGTATTGCCAAAAGGGAATCCAGAAGGCAACAACCAATCTCTATTTTGATTTTCAAATCTTTGCAATCCCCTTGCATAATCCGCCACAAAATAAACACCACCCTCTTTCCATACTATTGTTGGACGCAAAGAACCTTCGGTATAGATAGTGTCCCATTCACCTCCATTTTTTTCAAGAGAAGTCCAATTAACGACATTGTTGCTTGTATCTAAAGCATAAGTTGTAAATGTCAATAAATCAGATGCTGTCAATGATTGAATTTCTGTACTATCTTCTGCATAAATATTTCCCCATATACCATCATTGTATTGCCATACTGTAGAGTCTTTGGCTGCATATAATGTATCGTCAAATGTCTCTATAAAATCAAAACTTTGAGTAGGAATGTGTGTCCAGTTCTCAAAATCTAATAAGTTTTCATTGTCTAAATTAGACTTTTTTAAACCTTGTAATGTAACTGCAAAAATAGAATCGCCTACAATAGTACAATCATAAACAGGTGTAGGATTACCAGCACTTCCTATTACATAAGTATTGTCTATTTCTTCATTATCTAAATCTATGACTACAATCCCTAAGTCTGTAGAAAGATAAGCAAAAGCACTATCGACATAGACTTCATGAATCGTTTTCGAACCTGCAGTTTGTTTATTCTTTATATCGGGTAGATTAATAACTGTATTTCCTTTTATCAAGTCAATATTACTGCTATTATAAACTACTATGACAGCATCGCTCACAGGAGCATAATCTATGCCTGCTATGCCTATATCACTCAAAGCATTCGCCTTGTCCATTGTTCGTAGTGAACCATCTTGCTTATCATAAACTAATAGCGCCTTGTCTGTTGCACTATAGACTTTTGACGGAGTCACTGCCAAATCGATAGAATTTTCATAACGAAAATGTAATCGCCAATCACCTACTTTCTGAGCGAACAGCGTAGATGAAAAAAACAGTACTAAAAAAACAATATTTATCCTCATAATTTGTACAAAAGTAATAGAACTTGTCTAAAGTTAAACGCTACTTTCTATTCTATATTTTCAAAGACAAATGTTTTTCTATTTCTAATGAAGAAATCTGTATTTTTGTGCATCTTTTGAAAAATAAGAATGTATGACACCTAAAAATGCCGATAAAAAGAAAGTATATCCTGAATATTCACAATTAGACTTACCTACATTAGACAAGGCTATTCTCGAATTTTGGGAAGAAAATAAAGTTTTTGAGCAGTCAATATCGCAGCGGGAAGACAACAAACCTTTTGTGTTTTATGAAGGACCTCCGTCTGCCAATGGCATGCCAGGGATTCATCACGTGATAGGGCGTACAGTAAAAGATGTTTTTTGTCGTTACAAAACTATGCAAGGCTATCGTGTAGAGCGTAAAGGTGGATGGGATACACATGGACTTCCTGTAGAGTTGAAAGTAGAAAAAGAACTCGGCATCACAAAAGAAGATATTGGTACAAAAATATCTGTAGATGAATACAATATCAAGTGTAAGGAAACTGTCATGCAGTTCAAAGATGTCTGGGACGATTTGACTATAAAAATGGGCTATTGGGTAGATTTAGATGATCCATATATCACATTTGAAAATGAATACATCGAAACAGTATGGACAATTTTGCAACGTCTTTTCGATAAAGGATTGATGTACAAAGGTTATACTATTCAGCCTTATTCACCTGCAGCAGGAACAGGGTTGAGTTCACACGAATTGAACCAGCCAGGTTGCTATAGAGATGTCACTGATACAACAGCTGTAGCACAGTTTGAAGTGAAAAAAAATGAGAAATCAGCTTTTCTTTTTGATGAAGAAGATGAAAAAATTCACTTTTTAGCATGGACAACTACACCATGGACTTTACCGTCTAATACTGCTTTGGCTGTAGGCAAAAAAGTAAACTATGTAAAGATAAAAACCTACAATCCATATACATTCTTACCTGTACATTTGATTCTAGCAGAAGATTTATTGGGCAAATGGTTTAAAGAAGAACAAGCGGAGTTAGATTTTGACAGTTATAAAGATGGCGATAAAAACATCCCTTATCGAGTACTCAAAACATACAAAGGAGCAGAACTCGCCGGCATCAACTATCATCAACTTTTGCCTTATCAACAACCTACCGATGGAGATGCTTTTAAAGTCATCATTGGCGATTTTGTGACAACATCTGATGGTACAGGTATTGTACATCTTGCCCCTAGTTTTGGAGCAGATGATAAGCGTGTAGCAGAAGACAATAATATAGGCTCTCTAACTCTTGTCGATACACAAGGAAAATTTGTAGAAGGTGTAGGTGAATTCTCAGGACGATATGTAAAAGACTACCTTGATGAAGAAAACTATCGCTCAGTAGATATCGATATTTGTATCAAACTCAAGCAAGAAAATAAAGCGTTTAATGTACAAAAGCATAAGCATAGTTATCCGCATTGTTGGCGTACAGACAAACCTATTGTCTATTACCCATTAGATTCTTGGTTTATCAAAACGACTGCTGTAAAAGAGCAACTAATAGCTAACAACAACACAATCAATTGGAAACCTAAAAGTACAGGTGAAGGACGATTTGGTAAATGGTTAGAAGATTTGAAAGATTGGAATTTGTCACGTTCTCGTTTTTGGGGTATTCCGTTGCCAATATGGCGTACAGAAGACAAATCAGAACAAAAATGTATTGGATCAGTTGAAGAATTGAACAAGGCAATGCAAATTGCTAATGAAAAACTGGGTTTGAACAATCAACCACTCAAAGATCTACACCGTCCTTATATAGATGATGTCGTGTTAGTTTCTTCAGATGGAAAACCTATGAAACGTGAACTAGATGTCATAGATGTTTGGTTTGATAGTGGAAGTATGCCTTATGCAAGTTCGGATTTTAGCCTAGAAGAAATCGATAAAAAAGGATTTGAAGGAGCAGATTTTATAGCAGAAGGAGTAGACCAGACTAGAGGATGGTTTTATACACTGCACGCTATCGCAACGATGTTGTATGACAAACCTGCCTACAAAAATGTAATAGCAAACGGTCTTGTCTTGGATAAAAATGGACAAAAAATGTCTAAGCGATTGGGCAATGCTGTAGATCCATTTGAAACTTTAGGAAAATATGGTGCAGATGCTACACGTTGGTACATGATAAGCAATGCCAATCCTTGGGAAAATCTAAAATTTGATATTGCAGGAATAGAAGAAGTACGAAGAAAGTTCTTTGGAACATTGTACAATACGTATTCTTTCTTTGCTTTGTATGCCAATCTTGACAATTTCAATTTTAGCGAAGCAGCAATCCCTGTAGAAAAAAGGCAAGAAATAGATCAATGGATTTTGTCAGTATTGAACACATTAATCAAAGAAGTCAATGCCGCTTATGAAGATTATGAGCCAACGAAAGCAACAAGATTAATACAAGATTTTTTAGATAAAAACTTAAGCAACTGGTACGTTCGTCTCAACAGAAGACGTTTTTGGAAAGGTGAACTTTCTGAAGATAAATTAGCTGCTTATCAGACACTTTATCGCTGTCTTGAGGTTATCAGTCAGTTGATGGCGCCTGTAGCTCCTTTCTTTGCAGATTTCTTATTCAAAAACTTAAATGAAGTAAGTCAAAAAAATAATGTAAAATCTGTACACTTATCTATTTTACCAAAAGCTGACGAGAACAAAATAAATGCAGATTTAGAAGAAAGAATGGCAAAAGCACAGACGATTTCTTCGCTTGTACTTTCATTGCGTAAAAAAGAAAAAATCAAAGTTCGTCAGCCACTAGGAAAGATTTTGATCCCTATCTTGAATGCAAAAGATAAAG